>CAZCEE010000175.1:0-5635 GCA_964497165.1 uncultured Schumannella sp.
ACTCCGGTCAGGGTGACCACCGCCATCCCGAGCCCGAGCAGGCCCATGCTGACCTGGGTGATCACGAGCAGCCGGCGTCGGTCCATGCGATCGGCGACCAGTCCCGTCAGCGGGAGGAGCAGCAACTGTGGCCCGAACTGCAGGGCCATGGTGACGCCGACGGCCGTCGCGTCCTCGTTCGTGAGTTCGGTGAGCACGAGCCAGTCCTGGGCGATGCGTTGCATCCAGGTGCCGACGTTCGACACGAGGGCCCCGGCAAACCAAAGGCGGTAGTTGCGTACCCCGAGGGAACTGAACATCGCGGTCACGGGGCGACGAGTTTCCGCAGGATCGGCGCGACGGCGAGCAGGGTCTCACGCTCGGCCGCCGTCAGGGTTTCGAGCCTCCGCGAGAACCATGCGGTTCGCAGGCGCCGGGTCTCGGCGAGCAGCTCGATGGCCGCCGGGGTGAGTTCGACGATCACCTTGCGGGCGTCTTCGCTCGACTTCGCCCTGGTTACCAGCCCGGCGCCCTCGAGGCCGTTGATGGTGCGGTTCATCGACGGCGGCGTGACGTGTTCGAGGGCGGCGATTTCGCTCGGCGTGAGAGGCCCGTGCAGGCTGAGGTCGACAAGTACGGCGAGCTGCGAGTCGCTGATCTCGTCGCCCCGGTTGTTGCGGATGCCGCGCGAGACTTGCTGGATCGCGATGCGCAGCTCGTCTTCTGGGCTGCGCATCGCGTCGGTCATATCGTTAGGTTAGCTCATTAGCCGTGCTAATCGCTGCGCGCGGCCGATTGCGTGGGCGCCAACAGCGCGAGCACCGTCGCGACGGCGGCGACCGTCGCGAGACTGAATCCGGCGGCCAGAATCGCGCCAGCCGGGTGCACGATCGACTGGCCGCTGAGCGCCTGCCAGGTGGTCAGCCCGACGACGGCGAGGTAGACCGCGGCGGCGATCGCGACCAGCCGGAAACGGATCTCCGCATCGGCCAGTCGGGGGATCCGACGGGCGGCGACCTCGAGCAGCAGCACGAAGAGCGGCAGCAGCTGCAGCGCGTGCATCCCGACGAAGTGCGGCACCCGCAGGTCGCCCGCCACGGTGCTCCAGCCGAGCAGCGGGAGCCCCGGGCCACCGTCGGCGATCCCCACGGTGTGCGCTCCGGCGATGCCCTGGTAGTCGGCGAGCTGCTCCCCCGTGGGACCGGTCATGAGGAACGCGACACCCATGCCGATGACGGCGATCACGGCGCCCGCCCGGATGGCGAGACTCCGAGCCGGGTCGCCGAGCGGAGTGCGGAACAGCACGGCCGCGATGCCGAGGGTGACCACCCAGAGCACCGCGATCGAGGTGCCCATGATGCTCCACCCGACGGCGTGCAGCGGGGTCGTGGTGTTGAAGTGGCTGGTCTCGGCGATGACCGCGAAGCCGGTGATGACAATGAGTTCGATTCCCAGGGCTACCGCGGTGATGGTCCCGGCGACAGCGGTGAACCGCCGGAAGCGAACGATCTGACCGATGAGCCAGCCCAGCGTCACGGCGTAGATGCCGGTCGACAGGGCGAACTTGAGCGGCTTCGCCCAGACCGGGAGTCCCGTCACTTCGCGAGGGTCGACGACGAGTCCGACGATCGCGACGACGGCGAGCGCCGCCATCGCGACGGCGAGAACGAGCAGGGGGCGGTTCCAGCGGATGCCGCGAAGGCCGAGCATTCCGGGAGCGGGAGGCGCTGCGGTGACGCGGGGAAAGCTGACGGTCGTCATGGGCGGGGATCCTTTGCGGTGGCGGTGGCGGTGGCGGTGGCGGTTCCGGTGGGAAGGTGGAAGCGTCGGTAGGCGGCGTCGGAGTGCGCCATGCGTCGCAGCCCGGCGAGGAGTGCGTCGCCGAGCACGGTGCCGACGACCACCGTTTCTGCCATCGCCGAGCGCGAGCCGGCATCGGCGACGGATCGGATGTCGGCGTCGGCGATCCGCTCGACGGCGTCGGCGTCGACGTCGAGGTGCGCGACGAGATCCGGCCGGTCGAGCTCGAGGTAGTCGTCGATCACCCGTGCGGCCAGGGCGCGGCCCTCGGCGCCGGGAGGCACCATCCAGCCGCGGTCGGCGATGAGCTTGTCGATCGCCACTTCGCCGGGTGTGGCGACATCGTCGGATGCGCCGCGAGCGGTCGTCGGCAGCGCGCAGGCTGCGGCGGCGATCGCGGCGGCGACCGGAAGGGTCTCGTCGTCGATGGCGGTGAGCACGTTGCGGACGTTGGCGATCGAGAGTCCACCGACCTCGACGAGCGCGCGGATCAGGCGCAGTCGGGAGAGCTGCGCTTCGCCATAGTTGGTCTGGTTGGCGCTGGTCTTCTCACCGCCGGGAAGCAGGTTCTCGCGGGCGTAGAACTTGATGGTCGCGACGGGAACCCCGGATTGGGTGCTGAGTTCGGAGATGCGCATGCATGGATAGTAACACTATCGATAGTGCCACTGTCTATTACTATCTTGTTCGGCGAACGGCCCGCGAAAGTACGATGAGTCCAACGAGGAGGGGCCGATGCTCAAGTTCACGGCGGCACGTGGGGACTACACGTTCGAAGACGCCGAGGGCGTCACCGTCCACTACTACGAATGGCGCGCCAGTAACCCCAAGGGGGTCGTGCAGATCGTGCACGGGCTCGGCGAGTATGCGACCCGGTACGAAGACCTCGCGCAGGCGCTCGTCGCGGCCGGGTACACGGTCTATGCCGGCGACTACCGCGGGCACGGGCAGACCGGACTCGAACAGTGGGCGCACGACACGACCAAGCTCGGGCGGCTCGGCCCTGGCGGGGTGCGCGCGACGATCGCCGGCATCCGGCAGCTCTCCGGCATCGCGCACGCCGAGCACGCCAAGTTGCCGCTCGTGTTGCTCGGGCACAGCCTCGGCTCGATCTTCGCCCAAATGATGCTCAACGATGATGCGTCGCTTTACACGGCGGCGGTGCTCTCGGGCACCCCGTACCGCACGTTGCGGCACATGAACGGCGGCGACCTGTCGAAGCGGCACCGTCTTCCCGGCGGTACCGGCACCGAGTGGCTGAGCCGTGACCCCGACGTCTGGACGCGGTTCGCCGCCGACCCGCTCACCTTCGACGCGAAGGCCGCGAAACTGTTCGGACTCGCCGATGGGATGCGGCTCCTCGGTCGCCCGAAGAAGCTCAACCGCGACCTGCCGCTGCTCATCCTCATTGGCAGCGAAGACCCGCTCGGCGGGCCGAAGAGTGTCGAACTGTTGGCGCGGGCCTACCGCGGCCGAGGCGGGCTTTCGGATGTCGCCGTGAAGATCTACGACGAGGGTCGGCACGAGATGTTCAACGAGATCAACCGCGAAGAAGTCATCGCCGATCTCGTCGCCTGGCTCGACGCGAAGCTGCCCACAGCCGCCAGAAGTTAGGCCGCCAGAAGTTAGGCTGGCCTTCGCTTGCGCTCCCGACCGGTGGAGGTGAGCGCGGAGGACGACATGCACGGCGAGTTCAAGGTGCCCGGCGGCAAGCTCGTCGTCGTCGACCTCGACGTCGTCGACGGTCGCCTCACCGACGTGCGGGTGTCGGGCGACTTCTTTCTCGAGCCCGACGAGGCGCTGCCGGCGATCGACGCCGCGCTCACCGGCCTCCCGGTCACGAGTGAGGCTTCGCAGATCGCCGACGCCGTCACCGCCGTGCTCCCCGAGGGTGCAGTGCTGCTCGGCTTCTCGGCCGACTCGGTCGCCACCGCTGTGCGCCGGGCACTGAAGCGCGCCACCGGGTGGAACGACTACGCGTGGGAGTTGGTGCATCCGGGCCCGCTCGATCCGCTCATGCACCTCGCGCTCGACCAGGTGCTGGCCGAAGAGGTCGGCGACGGCCGCCGCGCCCCGACCCTCCGGTTCTGGGAGTGGGCAAGCCCTGCCGTCGTCATCGGCAGCTTCCAGTCGGTGAAGAACGAGGTCGACCCGGTGAACGCCGCGAAGTACGGCTTCCCGGTGGTGCGCCGCATCTCGGGCGGGGGTGCGATGTTCATCGAGCCGCCGGGTGCCGTGACCTATTCGATCTACGCGCCGATCGACCTCGTGCAGGGCATGTCGTTCGCCGACTCCTACGCGTTCTTCGACGAGTGGGCGGTGCAGGCCCTGCAGAGCCTCGGCATCGACGCCAGCTACGTTCCCCTCAACGACATCGCCTCGCCCGCCGGCAAGATCGGCGGCGCGGCGCAGAAGCGGCTCGGCAACGGCGGCGTGCTGCACCACGTCACGATGGCGTACGACATGGACGGCGATCGGATGGCCGAGGTGTTGCGCATCGGCCGCGAGAAGCTCAGCGACAAAGGCACGAAGTCGGCGAACAAGCGGGTCGATCCGCTGCGCAGCCAGACGGGCATGACCCGGGAGCAGATCATCGAGCGGATGATCGAGACCTTCCGCGGTCTGCACGGGCTCACCGAAGGGTCACTCAGCGACTTCGAGCTCACCCGGGCGGCGGAACTCGTCGAAACGAAGTTCGGCACCGAGGACTGGCTGTACCGGGTCCCGTGAGACGTGTGATCGTCGGCGCCGCGCTCGGCGCCCTGCTCGCGGGCGGCATCCTGCTGTCGGCCATGCTCGGGCAGTTCCCGGTGACGCCAGCCGAGGTGGTCGGGTCGCTGCTGCGCGCGGCCGGGATCCCGAACGGGTGGGCGCCCGACGACTCGATCACGGAGTCGACGCTCTGGATCATCCGGTTCCCGCGCATCGTGATGGCGATCCTGGTCGGGGCGGCCCTCGCGACGGCGGGCGCCGTCATGCAGGCGATCTTCGGCAACCCGCTCGCCGAACCCGGCGTCGTCGGCGTGTCGACGGGGGCTGCACTCGGTGCGGCGACGGCGATCGTGCTCGGCGTCGCCGGAGTCGGCGGTCCGCTGTTGGGTGACTCCGCGATCGCGGTGTTCGCGTTTGTGGGTGGGCTGTTGGCGACCCTGCTCGTCTACCTGGTCTCGCGGGCGAACGGTCGCACCGAGGTCGTGACGCTGCTACTCACCGGCATTGCCGTCAACGCGTTCGCAGGCGCAGGGCTCGCCTTCGTGCTCTTCGTCGCCGACACGGCCAGCCGCGAGCAGATCGTCTTCTGGCAGCTCGGCGACCTCAACGGATCATTGTGGCGGGAGGTCGCAGTCGTCGCGGCCGTCGCGGTGGTGGGGGTGCTCGCCGTTATCCTGCTCGGCCGGCGCTACGACCTGCTCGCCCTCGGGGAACGCAACGCCCGGCACCTGGGTCTCGACGTCGAACGCCTGCGCATCGGCTCGATCGTGCTCGTCGCCCTGCTCACCGGCGTCGCGGTCGCGTTCGTCGGCATCATCGCGTTCGTCGGCCTCGTCGTGCCGCACATCATGCGGATGCTGCTCGGTCCGCGCCATCGGGGGCTCATCGTCGCCTCGGCGTTCGGCGGCGCCGTGCTCATCCTCGCCGCCGACCTGCTGGCGCGCACCATCGTGCCCGGGGCAGGACTTCCGATCGGGATGTTGACCTCCCTCGTCGGCGGGCCGTTCTTCTTCTTCCTCCTCTGGCGGCAGCGTCGCCGGTCGGGAGGGTGGGCGTGAGCGTTCCGGTGATCCGAGCCGAGAAGCTGACCGTCGAGCTCAACGGTCGGACGGTGCTCGACGATGTCTCGCTCGACGTCGTCCTC
>CAZCEE010000176.1:0-5598 GCA_964497165.1 uncultured Schumannella sp.
TGGACCGTCTCGTAGGCGACGCCGGTCGTGCCGGCGGCGAGCAGGGCGTCGGTCAGGGGCCGGTCGGCCGCGAGGTGCAGGTAGGTGAAGAGCAGGAGGTCGTCACGCAGGTGCGGGTACTCGGCCGCGATGGGCTCCTTGACTTTCACGAGCAGGTCGGCGGCTGCCCAGACGTCGGCGGCGTCGTCGACCAGCACCGCACCGGCGGCCCGGTACGCGTCGTCGGGGATGCGCGAGCCGACCCCCGCGCCACTCTGAACGTGCACCTCGTGACCCAGTCGGGTGAGGGCGTCGACACCGGCGGGCGTCAAGGCGACCCGGCGTTCGTTGTTCTTGATCTCTGTCGGCACACCGATGCGCATGACTCTCTCCGTCTGCTGGGTCGTCTTCTCGGAAGTGTGCCCAGGGTCGCAGAAATCGCGGACTTGGCGCGACAATGTCGCAGAAGATTCGGTACGAGCCCCGATATCTGTAGAATGCACGCGTGGCAGCGTCAACTGAGCCGGCGACGCCGAAGACTCTTCCGGAGCCGCTCGACGCCGCCGACCGCGCGATCCTGGAGGTCGTCGCGGGCGCCGGCCGCATTTCGAACGCCCAACTCGCCGAGCAGGTCGGGATGGCGCCGTCCACCGTTCACCAGCGGTTGCGGTCGCTGCTCGAGCGGCGCGTGGTCACGGGCTTCCACGCGAGCATCGACCAACGCAGCCTCGGCCTCGGCCTGCAGGCGATGATCGGCGTGACCCTGCGCCCCGGCGCGCGGCAGGAGAGCATCCAGGCGTTCGCCGAGGAGGTGCGCGCCCTGCCCCAGGTGTTGCAGCTGTTCTTCCTCGGGGGCGTCGACGACTTCATGGTGCACGTCGCGGTCGCCGACTCGTCGGGACTGCGGCAGTTCGTGGTCGATCACCTGTCGGCGCAGCCGTCGGTCGCCTCGACGCGCACGAGCATCATCTTCGACTACCACCGCAACGCGGTCGCGGCGTCGTTCCGCTGAGTCGGCGTCGGCCGGGATTCAGCCGGTCGTGACGCCGGCGAGTACTCGATCGAGTGCTGCCACGAAGTAGTCGACGCTCTCGCGCGTGATGACGAGCGGCGGCTTGATCTTGAGCACGTTGCGGTAGTCGCCGGTCGGTTGCACGATGCAGCCCTCCTCGAGCAGCGCCTCGCACACGGCGGCGGCTTCGGCGGTCGCGGGCTCGAGCGTCCCGGGTGACCGAACCAGCTCGACGCCGAGATACAGCCCCAGCCCGTGTACCGCACCGATGAGCGGATGCCGACCGGCCAGCTCCTCGAGTCCGGCCTTCAGGTGCCCGCCCACGACGCGTGCGTTCTCGACGAGGCCCTCGTCGCGCATGACATCCAGCACCGCGGAGCCGATCACGCAGCTCACCGGGCTGCCGCCGGCGGAGGAGAAGAGCGATCCTTCGGCCGCGAACGCCTCCGCGATCGCACGGGTGGTGAGCACCGCGCCGAGCGGTTGCCCGTTGCCCATCGCCTTCGCGATCGTGATGATGTCGGGGACGACTCCCTGCTGCTCGTGCCCCCAGAAGTAGGATCCCAGGCGGCCGTACCCGACCTGCACCTCGTCGGCGATGCCCAGGCCGCCGCGCTCGCGCACCATCCGGTAGGCGCCGGCCAGGTAGCCGTCGGGCAGCATGACGCCGCCGGCGTTTCCGTAGACCGGCTCGGCGATGAACCCGGCGATCGCGAGCCCTTCCGCATCCCAGCGCGCGAAGTCGGCCTCGAGGTCGGCGAGGTAGCGCGCGGCGGCGTCGGCTCCCCGGTGCGTACCGCGGTACGTGTTCGGCGCATCCACGAGGCGCACCCACGACGGGCGGGTCTCGAGCGCCCGTGGGTTGTCGCCGATCGACGACGAGACGGCATCCGACCCGACCGTCCAGCCGTGGTAGGCCTCCCGCATGGCGACGATCGTGTCGCGGCCGGTCGTGGTCGTCGCGAGCCGCAGCGCGAGGTCGACCGCCTCGCTGCCGCTGTTGACGAGGAAGGCGGCGTCGAGGGGTTCCGGGGCGAGCTCCGCGAGCCGTCGGCTGAACTCGGCGACCGCGCCGAAGTGGAACCGCGAGTTGGTGTTGTGCAGCGCCCACTGCCGGCTCGCTGCGGCGACGAGGCGCGGGTGCGCGTGACCGGTCGTCGCGACGTTGTTCACCATATCGAGGTAGGTCTGGGCCTGCGCGTCGACGAAGTGCTCCCGCCAGCCGCGCTCGATGAGCGGCGGATCGGCGAAGTAGTGCTCCTGCACCTGCGCGAAGTGGGCGTCGCGCGACACGAGGACGTCGTGCGCCGTCGCCGTCTCGCGTCGGCGCGCGAGGCCCAGAAGCGGGGCCGGGTTGGGGCAGACCCGAGCGCCCGTCTCGGCGAGGGCCGGCGGCACGAAGAACGGCGGCCGGGAACCCCGGGCGAGTGAAACCTGTACCGAAAGGCGGGCGGGATGCGGGGCGAGGGTGCCGAGCGGATCCCCAGCTGTCACGGCTCCGACCGCGGCCGCGTCGAGCCCCTCGAGCCAGACGTCGTAGTCCGCCGTCTCAAGCACGCTCGTCGCGCCGACGCGTCGCACCGTTCCGTCGGCGGGCGCGTGGATCGGCGTCGCCGACGCCACCGCGATCTCGATGCCGAGCGGAACCGTCGCCACGCCCCGGGGCGACCGCGGCGCGGCCCGGGTCAGCCGGGGTTCGCCCCAGCTGGTGATCGTCATCGGGTGCGCCGTGATGAGGCGCTTCTCGGCATCCGGCTCGAGCCACACGCCGGCGTCGAGGTCGGCCGAAGTCGGCGAGAGATCGAGCACCACGGCCGACGAGGCATCCAGGATGCGGTGTGCCGGGGCAGCGAGCTCGACCGGCTGGGCGCGCCCGCCGACCCGCCAGCGGATGAAGGCGGCCATCGTCTCGGGGGCGAGTGCCGCGACGACGGCGAAGGACCGCCACTCCTGCCGGCGGTTCTGCGCCGCGTAGGCGTTGTCGTGCTCGAGAGCCACCTGGTGTTCGCCGCTCGCCACGAGGGTCGCGGCCCGCAGCTGCACGAGCGGCCAGAGGGCGTCGAGCTCGGAGTCGGTGAGCGGCACCGCCTCGTGGAACGCGGCGACCGCCTCGAGGACGACGAGCGGATCGCGCGGATTGTGGTGCAGGAGGGCCGCGCAGGTGACCGCGAGCTCGGCGACGAGCCAGCTCTCGGCGACGTCGCCGAAGTCGATGACGCCCCACGGCGCGCCGTCGAGGCCGACCACGATGTTGTCGTCGGTGACATCGCCATGGATCACCTGGGTGCGCAGTCGGTCGCTCAGCGGGGCGAGAATTGCCAGTGCCGCTTCGGTGATCACCATGACCTGCCGGCGACGGTCGGCGTCCGGGATCTGCGGCGCGAGGCGTCGCACGGTCTCGCCGCCGTCACGGAGGTTCCACTGGGTGCGCTGCCCGAAGCCCGGGTGGGAGAGCGGCGCGAGAGCGAGGGCGACGCGAGCGGCGAGCTCGCCGAGCCGGGCGGCGTCGTGGGGGGCGAAGGCTCCGTGGTCGCTCAGCGGCTCGCCCGTGACGTACTCCAGCAGCCGAGCCTGCACCGGCCCGTCGGCGCTCGCGACCGTGATCGTCTGGGCGCCGTCGACCGCAGGGAGGCAGCGCGGAGCGGGGATGCCGGCCCGGGCGACGACGTCGGCGGCGAGGCTCTGCGCCTCGAGTTCGCCCGTGCCGAACGCGGGGTTCGAGAACTTCAGCAGCACGCGGTGGGCGCCGGTGTCGATGCGGAAGTTGCGATCCTGATGGCTGCCCAGCTCGAGCACGTCGCCGGCGAGGCCGTAGTGCTCGTCGGCGATGCGGAGTGCCGTCGCGGCGTCGATCGCCGGACGCGGCAGTGCTGGGTGCGCGAAGAAGTCAAAAATGCTCACCCTGAACACCGTACGGCTGATGAAAGCGCAGTGCAAGCGGATGTTTGCTAACGAATCGTGAGTGTCCTAGGTTCGTAGTCGATGGATACCGACCTCGACGACATCGACCGTGCGCTCATCGTCGCCCTGCAGCTCGACGGCCGCCTCACCTACGCCGAACTCGGCGAGCACGTCGGTCTCTCCGCGGGGGGTGCGCGGCTCCGTGTGCGGCGACTGGAGGAGCGCGGCATCCTGCAGGTCGTGGGCGTCACCGACCCACTCCGGCTGGGTTACGAGCGGATGGCGATGCTCGGCGTCACCGTGCAGGGCGACGCCCACCAGGTCGCCGACACGATCGGCGCCCTCGACGGGGTCATCTACCTCGTGATCGGCTCCGGGCCGTTCGATCTGCTCGTCGAAGTGCTCGCGGAGACTCCGGATGCCCTCTTCGCGATCGTGAACGACCAGGTGCGCGCGGTGCCGGGCGTGGTGAGCGTGCAGACCTTCGACTACCACGCCATCCATACCCACCGGTTCATCTGGGGGCCGCGCTGAGCAGCCCCCGATGGGCGTTCACCGGATGCCACTTATAGACGGGTCCACGCTTCGGTGAGGACGCCGCGGAGGATCGACTCGATCTCGTCGAATTCGGGTTCGCCGATGGTGAGCGGGGGAGCGAGTTGGATGACGGGGTCGCCGCGGTCGTCGGCGCGGCAGTAGAGGCCGGCGTCGAAGAGGGCCTTCGACAGGAACCCGCGGAGCAGTCGTTCGGATTCGTCGTCGTCGAAGGTGGCCTTGGTGGCCTTGTCTTTGACGAGTTCGATTCCGAAGAAGTAGCCGTCGCCGCGGACGTCGCCGACGATCGGTAGGTCTTTCAGGCGCTCGAGTGTGGAGCGGAAGACGGGGGAGAGGGTGCGGACGCGTTCGTTGAGGCCTTCTTCTTCGAAGATGTCGAGGTTTTCCAGGGCGACGGCGGCGGAGACGGGATGCCCGCCGAAGGTGTAGCCGTGGTAGAACGACGTCGTGCCGTGCCGGAAGGGCTCGTAGACCTTGTCGGAGACGATCGTGGCGCCCAGGGGGGAGTAGCCCGACGTCATGCCCTTGGCGCAGGTGATCATGTCGGGCACATAGCCGTAGGCGTCGCACGCGAACATGTGACCGATGCGGCCGAACGCGCAGATAACCTCGTCCGAAACCAGCAGCACGTCGTAGCGGTCACAGATCTCGCGCACCCGCTGGAAGTAGCCGGGCGGCGGCGGGAAGCATCCACCGGAGTTCTGCACGGGCTCCAGGAACACCGCCGCGACCGTCTCGGGGCCTTCGAACAGGATCATCTCTTCGATGCGGTTCGCCGCCCAGACCCCGAACTCCTGCTCGGTGCCGCCGGTGAAACCCATCTCATCGGCGCGGTAGAAGTTGGTGTTCGGCACCCGGAACCCGCCGGGGGTTACGGGTTCGAACATCTCCTTCATGGCTGGGATGCCCGTGATCGCCAACGCTCCCTGCGGGGTGCCGTGGTAGGCGATCGCCCGTGAGATCACCTTGTGCTTGGTCGGGCGGCCCTGCAGCTTCCAGTAGTACTTCGCCAACTTGAACGCCGTCTCGACCGCTTCGCCGCCACCGGTGGAGAAAAACACCCGGTTCAGATCCCCGGGGGCGTAGTCGGCGAGCCGGTCGGCGAGCTCGATCGCGTTCGGATGCGCGTACGACCAGATCGGGAAGAACGC
>CAZCEE010000177.1:0-5587 GCA_964497165.1 uncultured Schumannella sp.
TCCCTCGTGGCTCGCCCGCATCCCGCATCCGCGCGCGCTGTACGTCGGCACCCTCGACTCGCGCCTCGACGTGCCGGGACTGCTCGAGCTCGCCCGCCGCAAACCCGACCTTCAGGTCGTGCTGCTCGGCGTCGTCGGGGACCCTGACGCCGTCGCGCCGTTGCTGGGCGTACCGAACATCCACGTGCTGCCGCCGACCGACCGCCCCGGTCTCGTCGCCGCCGTGCGGAACGCCGACCTCTGCCTGGTCTCGCACGCCCGCACGGCGCTGACCGAGGCGATGAGTCCGCTCAAGATCTACGAGTACCTCGCCGGCGGCGCGCCGGTGCTCTCGATCGACCTCGCGCCGGTGCGCGGCATCGATCCGCGGGTGCTGCTCACCGACACGACGGCGCAGTTCGCCGACCGACTCGACGAGGCGCTCGCCCTCGGCCCGGCCGACGAGGAGGCGCGACTCGACTTCGTCGCCGCGAATTCGTGGCGCAGCCGGCACGAACGCATCCTCGACGTCGCCTTCCGCGCCGGAACCGTTCGGGCGATCGCATGATCGTCGCCGCCGCCCCCGCCTACGCGACCCGCCACGCGAATCCCTACAACGCGCTGCTGGCCGACGCGCTTGCGGCGGCGGGTGCCCAGATGCGGGAGTTCGAGCTCGGCGACCTCGTGCGCGCTCGGCCCGACATCGTGCACCTGCACTGGCCGGAGCTGCTGTTCCTCAGCACGCACCGGCCGTGGCAAGCCCGGGCCCGCATCGCGGCGTTCACCCGACTCATCCGCCGCGCCCGCCGGCGGGGCACCCGACTGGTCTGGACCGTTCACAACGACGGTGCCCACGAGGAGCGCTCCACCCCCCGCGTGCGCGCGGCCCTCGACCGGATGCTGGCGCGCGACGTCGACGCCGTGTTCAGCCTGAGCGAGGCGGGCGACCGCGCCGCGCGAGCCCGGCTAGGGGACGAAGTACCGCTGTTCCGCACGCGCCACGGCGACTACCGGGGCGCCTACCCGTTCCGGGCCGATCGGGGGGCCGCCCGGGCCGAACTCGGCGTCGAGTCGCACGCCCGGCTCGTCGTCGCGGTCGGCCAAGTGCGGCCGTACAAGAACCTCGACCACCTCGTTGACGTCGCGCGACGCTCGCCCGACGCTCAGCTCCGGCTGGCGATCGCGGGCGCACCCGACAGCGACGCGACCGCCGATTCCGTCGAACGCGCCGCCGCGGGCGACCCCCGCATCCACCTCGACCTCGCCCACCTCGACGACGGCCGACTCGCCACCTGGCTCGCCGCTGCCGACCTCGTCGCATTGCCCTACCGGCGCATCCTGAACTCGGGTGCGGCGCTGCTCGCCCTCTCGGCCCATCGGCCGGTGCTCGTGCCCGCGATCGGCGCGATGCCGGAGCTCGCCGCGGACCTCGGCCCCGCGTGGGTGCGCACCTACACCGGCGACCTCGACACGCCGACGCTCGAGGATGCGGTGGCTTGGGCGGCGGAGCCCCGGCCGATCCCGCCCGAGCTCTCCGCGTACGCCTGGAGCCGCATCGCCGACGACACGATCGCCGGCTACCGCCTCACCCTGGCCCGCCCGCACAGGTGAGCGTTCCCTGGGAACGCTTGCGCTTCCGGGACCCGCGGGGTGGGATGGAGCTGGCCCCCGAACGGGGGTAACTCGCCAACGTCGTCGACTCGAACACGTTCTTGCGGAAACGCATCTCGGGGGAGGAGACGACGTGACGACGATGCTCGTGGCAACGAGCGGGGGGCACCTGACGCAGCTCAATCTGCTGCGACCCAGGATCGTTCCCCGCGACGACGTGCTCTGGGTGACCGACGCGACGGCGCAGAGCGAGTCGATGCTCGCCGGGCAGCGGGTCGTCGAGCTGCCCAACCGCGCGCCGAGGGCCTATCTCGGCATCCTGCGCGACTACGTGCGGCTGTGCGGGGTGTTCCGCCACGAACGCATCGACCACGTCTACAGCACGGGCGCACAGATGGCCCTCTCGGCGATGCTCGCCGCGAAGACCTTCCGCGTGCCCTTCTCGTATATCGAGAGCGGCACCCGGGTGCGCGAGCTGTCGGCCACGGGGCGAGTGCTCGCCCGGGTGCCGGGTATCGCCCGCTACGTGCAGTACCCGTTCGCCGCCTCTCGGCGCTGGCGCTACGCCCTCTCGGTGTTCGAAGGCTTCCAGGTGGTCGCGGCCGACCCTCGCATGGGCACGCGGCGGGTCGTCGTCACCGTCGGCGGCAACGCACACTACGGGTTCGAGCGGTTGGTGCGCAGCCTGCACGCGATCATCCCCGCCGACTGGTCGGTGCTCTGGCAGGTAGGCCCGTCGGATGTCTCCGACCTCGGTATCGACACCGTGGCGAGTCTGCCGAACGAGCGGTTGCGCGCCGAGATCGCCGCCGCCGACCTGGTGATCTCGCACGCCGGCACCGGGTCGATCCTCACGGCGCTGCAACTCGGCAAGCGGCCGATCGTCGTGCCCCGCCGAGCGGCGCACGGCGAACACGTCGACGGCCACCAGGATGACCTCGCCGCCTACGTCGCGAGCGAAGGCCTCGCCCTCGTGCGCGAAGCCGACGAGATCATGCTCGCCGACCTAGAGGAGAGTCTGCGTTGGCGGGTCACCTCGGTCGGCGACCCCGAGCCCGTTCAGCTGGCGTGACCGCGATGCGCGTACTTCACGTGACGGAGGCGCTCGGTGGCGGCGTGCAGTCGGCGATCGCCAACTACATCGACCACCTGCCCGAGATCGAGCACGCGGTGTACTCGCGTGCTCGAGACGGGCAGTCGACGTACTCGTGGTCGCGGCCGGTCTCCCACGAGCGGTACGAGGGTGGACTCGGGGGATTCTTCGTGCGGCTCGTGCGCAAGGTGCGTCAGGAGCGACCCGACATCGTGCACCTGCACTCGAGTTTCGCGGGGGCGGCGCGGGCGGTGCTGCCGCCAGGTACCGCCGTCGTCTACTCGCCGCACTGCTACGCGATGGAACGCCGTGATCTCGGTGCCGTGCCGCGGGCTGGCTTTGCGACGGTCGAGTGGCTGCTCGCCCGCCGCACGCGGGCCGTCGTCGCAGTCAGTGAGCGGGAGGCCGAGCTCAGCCGACAGATTCGGTCGCGAGTGCCGGTCGCAGTCGCGCTCAACCCGGCACCGTTCGCTGCACCCGCCGCGCGGGCCGAGCCGAGCGACCCGCCCGAGGTCGTGATGGTCGGCCGCATCTCGCCCCAGAAAGATCCCGGGCTGTTCGCCGCGGTCGCGGCTGAGACCCGAAACGCCCCGTGGCGCTACGTCTGGATCGGCGACGGCGACCCGGATGCCCGCGCCGAGCTAACTCGAGCGGGCGTGAAGGTGACGGGCTGGACGCCGCCCGACCGGGCCGCCGAGCGGGTCGCGCGCGCCCGGCTCTACCTGCACAGCGCCGCCTGGGAGGGTGGACCGCTGTCGACGATCGAGGCAGCGACGCTGGGCACCCCGGTGCTCGCCCGCGACATCCCGAGCATGAAATCGCTGGGATACGCGCTCGCCGGTGAGCGGCCCGAGCAGCTCGCCGACGCGGTGGCCAGGTACTTCAGCGATCCGACCTACGCGCGACAGGTCGAGCGTCGCACGGCCGCCGTCGCCGAGGCCTCGAGCCCCACCGCGATGTCGGCGGCTGTGCGCTCCGTGTACGGGCAGGCGCTTGGGTCCAGTTTGACTCGTGTCCCATAGTGACCACAGCGGCCTGCACTTGCGGCCTAGCCGGGGTTGGTCACCAAGACCCTCAGCAGACCCGCGGGTACCGGCAGCGTCGGTGGTGACGATGACATCCCCATGCAGATTCGGGAACCCCCACACCTCCGAGTCATCCCCGACATCGAGAGTCAGCGACACCCCACCAGGAAGCGACACCACCCACTGCTGCACCACGCCGTTCTCGTTTGCAATGCCACCGCCGGCGAGATACCGGATCGTGCCATTCTCCGACGTCACCGGGGAACCCGAGACGGTGCGGGCAACCATCCTGCCCCCCGCATCCAGGGTGTAGGTGATCGTGGTGCCGTCGGTGAGGACCGTCTTCACATGCCTGTCCGCGACGTCATAGGTGAGGGTCTGATCCGCCAGAACGGTCGTGTTGCCATGCGCGTCATACGCCAACGACGCACCCGGACCGGTCGTCGACAGGTTCCCACCCGCGACCGGGGATGCCCCCGCTGGAGCATTTGTCACCGTCGTGCCGGTGAGCCGGTCGGCGTTGTCGTAGCAGTAGGCAACCGAGGTGATGTTTCCGTCGAAATTGTCAGAGAACGAGGTGCGGTTGCCGTTCATCCCCGCATTCGCCACCCCACACCCCGCCGTGCCATACCCGTACGTGAGCGTGTGATGCGGAATCTCAGCCACCACTAGACGCCCAGCAGCATCGAACGAATACGTCGACACCTCCGCCGCAGCTGAAGCCGAATCGGTGAGGGCGTTCTGCAGGATCCGACCCGACTGCGACCGCACCACCGCATCCGACACCGTCGACGCCGCCACCACCGTCTCAACTGCGCCGGTCGGAGCTCTTCCACGAAGCGGGTCGATTGACGCCCGACAACCTGTACGCAGAGTTGAGGTAGAGCAGCGACGCGAAAGCCGCCTGCACAGCCAGAACGTAGTGGTTCCCCAGCGCAGCTGGTAGCGGCAGCCCCGGCGCACCAGAGATTAGAAGAACTTCAACTAGCAACACCAGCCCCGATATCAAACCCAAAGTAAGACTGGACGCAAAGCCGCCGGTCGCTCGCCACCACGTTCTCGAGGGTCGAACCTGTTCCAGCCGTCCTCGAAATGTTCGAATGGCTACAAGAAACATGAACGAGTTGAGTAGCGCCCCATAAACGAACGGAGTGGCAACGTGCAGAATGGCTCGTGTCACGAAGTACCCGCCAATAGAAAGCGCCAAGAACCAAAGGGTGAAGTACGCGAGCTTTGCCCAGATCTCAGTAATCCTCAAGGGCCTTAGTTGCAACGCAGTGCCTCTCATCCAATCGGTTGAACAGTAGAAGTTGACCCTGTGTTGAACCACCACTCGAATCGGAAGTGCCACAAGTCGTACTCTGCATCAAGCCACGAATTCGCCTTATAGGCGAGGCTTGCCGCCTCTTCTGGGTTCACCGACGAAGAAAGACAAAAGAGCCGAACAGTATTGTTGGGGACGAAACAGCTCCCGTTCCTTGCAGTCAAGACCGTCCCAGATAAGAATGCGGGACCGAAAGTACTCCAAGTTCTTGCGATAAGGCGATCCTCCTGGGCGATCATCCTCGCCGCCTCAGCCTCAGGATCTGGTCGATTCCAGTAATCTAGCAGGCCGTTCGCATCAACTTTAAGTGCAATTCCCGCGTAGCTACTTAGGCCCGATGAGGTGGGCTTGAAACTGTACGTCGCCGCACCGTCAGGGAGCCAACGACTGCAACGATGTGTCCGCGTTCCATCATGCGGACGGCATGGTCGGCCGTCATCTTCCCGCTGAGGTCGAATCCGTTCACAGGGTCGGCGGGGTAGTCGTAGGCGTTGGTGACTCCCCCTTCGACCGGGTCGACTTCCAGGAACCTGCCCAACGCCGGCACATACAACC
>CAZCEE010000178.1:0-5578 GCA_964497165.1 uncultured Schumannella sp.
AGCCACCCGGATCGCCTCCCCTGGTCGGAGGCTCGCCGTCGCGCGGCTCACGCCGCGTCGTTGCTCGGCAGCGAGGAGGTCGCGCTCGACCTCGCGCTCGGACGGGTGCTGCGCGGCGACGTGACCGCCCGGATCGACATCCCGCACTACGCCTCAGCGGCAATGGATGGCTGGGCAGTAGCCGGCACCGGCCCCTGGCGCATCCGCGACGGTGGCCCACTGCATGCGGGCGAGGCAACAGCGATCGTGACCGGCGGACTCCTTTCGGCCGGGGCGGATGCCGTCATCCGCAGCGAGAACGGTCACGTCGACGGCGACGCTCTTGTGCTCGACCGCCCCGAGTCGCGCGACCACATCCGGCCTCCTGCGGAAGAGGCTCGCGCGGGCGACCTTCTGGTGGCTGCCGGCATCCGCATCTCCCCCGCGCACCTCGCGCTCGCCGCGGCGGCCACCGCCGACCGAGTCGAGGTCGCGTTCCTCCCGAGCGTCACGACGGTGTTCACCGGTGACGAGGTCGCGCTTACCGGCACCCCCGATCCCGGCATGGTGCGGGACAGCTTCGGCGCGACGATCCCGGCGATCCTCGGGATGCTCGGCGCCTCCCACCCCCGCAGCCTTCGGATCGGCGACAACCGGGATGCGACGGTGGCCGCACTACGCGACGCCGGCACCGACCTCGTGGTGACAACCGGCGGAACGGGCGGCTCGCACGCCGATCACGTCCGGCGCGCGCTCGATGACCTCGGCGCGGAATACCTCGTGCCGGGGTTGGCCTCCCGTCCGGGCGGGCCGACACTGCTGGCACGTCTCCCCGACGGCCCGCTCGTGCTGGGTCTTGCGGGCAACCCTCTCGCCGCGATACTCGGGCTGCTGTCACTCGGCGACGTGCTGATAGCCGGCTTCACCGGTCGCGTTGTCGCGCCGCTCGTGACGGTGCCGGTCCCGCCGTCAGTGAAGCGGCATCCCGAGGCAACCCGCCTGGTGCCCGTACGAGCCGGGCTCGACGAGGTCGAGTGGACCGGCGCCGCCATGATGCGCGGACTCGCCGCCGCGACCGGAGTGCTCGTCGTGCCGCCGGTCGGCGACGCCGAAGTGCTGCCGCTGCCCTGGAGTGCGGGTTAGGCGACGCCGAGCAGGTCGATCACGAAGACTAGGGTGCGACCGGAGAGGCGGTGTCCGCCGCCCGCGGGACCGTACGCCCACTCCGGCGGGCAGACGAGCTGGCGACGCCCGCCGACCTTCATGCCCGGGATGCCTTCCTGCCAGCCGCGCACGAGCCCGTTCAGCGGGAACTCGATCGACTCGCCGCGGTTCCACGAGGAGTCGAACTCCTCGCCGGTCTCGAAGTCGACGCCCACGTAGTGCACGGTCACCCGTGCGCCGGGAGTCGCTTCGGCGCCGTCACCCACCTCAATGTCGGTGCTGACGAGTTCGGTCGGGGCGGGGCCTTCGATGAAGTCGATCTCGGGCTTGGTCTTCTCGCTCATGACTCTCAGTCAACCAGACCCTCGGCTGAGCATTTGGTGTCAGTGCGCGTGCCGCTCCGCAGCCGTACGCAGCTCGGCGATCGCGTGTTCGACATCGGCCGCGCCGTAAACCGCCGAGCCCGCGACGAAAGTGTCAGCCCCGGCTTCGGCGGCCTCCCCGATGGTGTCGAGCGCGATCCCGCCGTCGACCTGCAGCCACACGTCGATGCCCGCCGCGTCGATCGCAGCCCGGGCAGCGGCGACTTTGGGCATCATGTCGGCCATGAAGCTCTGGCCGCCGAAGCCCGGCTCGACGGTCATCACCAGAATCTGATCGAACTCGGGCAGCAGCTCCAGGTAGGGATCGAGCGCGGTGCCCGGTTTGACCGCAATCCCAGCCCGCGAACCGATCTGACGCAGCCGACGGGCGAGGGCGACCGGCTCGTCGGTCGCTTCGGCGTGGAAGGTCACCGAGAAGGCACCGAGTTCTGCGTAGCCGGGAGCCCAGCGGTCCACGTCGGAGATCATCAGATGCACGTCGAGCGGGATCGGCGCAACTGCCTGCAACCGGCCGACCATCTGCGGGCCGAAGGTGAGGTTCGGCACGAAGTGGTTGTCCATGACGTCGACGTGCACGGCGTCGGCGGTCGCGATGCGCGCAACATCGGCTTCGAGGTTCACAAAGTCCGCGGCGAGAATGCTGGGCTGGATGCGGGCGCTCACGCGTCCACCTTAGAGAGCAGCTGCACGAACATCGCGTCCGTGCCGTGGGTGTGAGGCCACAGTTGTATAGCCGGTCCGACGCCAGCCCCGAGGTCGCTCGTCGCGATCCCCGCAGCGACCGCCCGTGTGTCGACGGCGGTGAGCCCCGGATGCCGCTCCAGCACCCCGGCGACAGCGGCGCGGGTCTCGTCGGGATGCGGCGAGCAGGTCACATAGGCGAGCAGACCGCCGGGCGCGAGGGCCGCGACAGCGGCATCCAGCAGTCGGGCTTGTAGGGCGACGAGACCCGGGATGTCGGCGGGCTGCTTGCGCCACCGCGCTTCGGGGCGACGCCTCAGGGCGCCGAGTCCGGTGCACGGCGCATCGAGAAGGATGCGGTCAAAACCGCCGGGATCTGTCGTCGCGAAACGTGTGGCGTCCCCTTCGACGACCTGGGGGGCCGGGGTGAAAACCGCGAGGGCGCGACGCACCAGACCCGCGCGTGCCGGGATGAGTTCGTTGGCGACGAGCTCTGCCCCGCCGAGACGGGCTTCTGCGACAAGCAGCGCGGCCTTGCCGCCCGGCCCCGCGCACATGTCGAGCCAGCGCTCCCCCGGCACGATTTCACGGGCACGGCTGAGGATGAGCGCGGCGAGTTGCGACCCTTCGTCTTGCACCCGGGCGGTTCCGGCCGCAACAGCTGGAACACCGGCCGGATACCCGCCGAGCGCCCGCACCGCCGTCGGCGCGATGCCGCCGGGATCCCCGACCTCCGCCACCTCGACGAGACCCGGTAGCGCGACGAGCGACACGGCCGGCGCGACGTTGTCGGCGGCGAGCAGCTCCTCGAGTTCGTCGGCGCGCCCGTCGGCGTCGAGCCCGCGACGCAGCGCATCGACCACCCACTCCGGATGCGAGTACTCGGCCGCGAGCCGTGGGTCGCCGGTCAGACCTTCGGCGACCCGCGCATCCCACTCGGCAGGCGTCGAACGCCCGACCGTGCGGAGCACCCCGTTGACGAAGCCAGTCGCACGGCGCGGCGCGAGGGCGACCGTGTCGCCGACGGCGGCATGCGGCGGGATGCGGGTCGCGAGCAACTGATGCACGCCGAGACGCAACACGTCGAGCACGACCGGGTCGATCGCAGCCGTCTCGCGGTTGGCAGCAAGGCGGATGATGCGGTCGTAGCGGCCCTGCATCCGCAGCGTGCCGTAGGTCAGCTCAGTGGCGAGGGCGGCATCCGCGGGGCTCAGTTTCGCCTGTGCGATTCGCGAAGGCAGCAGGAGGTTCGCGTAGGCGTCGTCGTCGCGCACCGCCGCGAGCACTTCGGCGGCGACCTGTCGGGCGGGGGCGGCGCGACCCGTGGTTCCGGCACCGTGTTTGGCGTTCACCGGGTGCGACCCCGCCACCAGTCGGCGGCGGCCATCGCGCGCTTGCCGGCGGGCTGCACGGTCACCAGGTGTAGGGGGTCGCTTCCCGTGCCGACCAGCAGCCGTCCAGACCGCAGGTCGAACCCCCCCGGCGCGATAGTGGCGTCGCCATGGGCGACGGCGGCATCGAGAACCTTGAGTCGCTCGGCACCGTCTTCGAGCAGTGCGAACGCCCCGGGCTCGGGAGTGGTGCCGCGGATGCGGGCATCCAGTTCGGCGGCCGGTTGCGACCAGTCGAGGCGGCCGTCATCCAGCTCGAGTTTCGGGGCGAGCGTCACGTCGCCCACCTGCGCCACCGCGCGTGCGGTTCCTGCGTCGAGGTCGTCGACGACTGAAGTCAGGAGCCCGGCACCGCGCTCGGCGAGCACCTCGAGCAGGTGCCCGGCAGTCTCATTGCGTCCGATCGGCTGCTCGAACGCGCCAAAGACCGGCCCGGCGTCGAGTTCTGCGACGAGTTGGAACACCGCGGCCCCCGTCTGCCGGTCACCGGCGATGAGGGCGCGTTGCACGGGCGCCGCGCCGCGCCAGCGCGGAAGCAGCGAGAAATGCAGATTGATCCAACCCAAACGGGGCGTCGACAGCAGCGGCTCACGGATGAGACCGCCGTAGGCGACGATCACGCCGAGGTCGGGCCGCAGAGCCGCGATCCGAGCCTCCAGCGGGGCGATGCGGTTCGCTTTGAGCACCGGGATGCCGACCGCCTGTGCCGCGTCGGCGACCGGCGTCGGAGTCAGCACTCGCTTGCGGCCGAGCGGAGCGTCCTCGCGGGTGACAGTGGCGACGATCTCGTGATCCGTCGCAGCCAGTGCCCGAAGGCTGGGGACCGCGGCGGACGGGCTTCCCGCAAACACGATCCGGAGGCCCATCCTTCGATTCTGCCGTGCCCTGGGCGCGGCAGCCTCCACGCCTACTCCTCGAACGGCTCCGGATCGTCGAACCGTGCGCGCAACGGGAGAGGCTGACGCCCCCGCGGTGGCGTTCCCGGGATGGGCTTGCGACGCCGGGTCGCCTGCCGGATGACCTCGGCGTGAACCGACTCCGCGATCTCGGCACCGTCGCGGTAGTCGAAGCGCAGGATCGCCCGGGAACGCCCCGCAGCGAGCGTCGTGCCGAGCACCTCAGCCGACGCCGGCAACTGCGCGAGAGCCTCCTCGACCGCGTCGGGGGCGCCCTGCAGCGTCGCCATCCGCACTGCCGGCGGGAACCGCAACTCGCGCCGGCCCGCGTACTCGGCCCGGGCGAGCTCCGGCTGGCTCCACCCCGCGAGGGCGTGCCCCAACGCTCCCCCGACCCCGACCAACACGATCCCGGCGTCGTCGGCGGCGAGAGCCGCGGCATCCGACCACCAGCGCAGGCAGTCCTCGGCGACGCGCAGACTCTCGCGCGCCAGCATCCGCTCGCCGTCGAGCAACAGCACCGCACGGTAGCCGTGCAGTGCGAACGGCTCGGCTCCTCGGGTGGCGATCACGAGCGCGGGACGGTCGTCGACTTCGAGAATCGGTCGTTCGCCGTCGGAGACGATCACTAGCGTGCCGGGGAAAGCTCGCCCGAGCTCGTCGGCGGTACGGGCACTGCCCGCGCCGGAGGTGCGGAACTTGCGCGACTGACAGGTCGGGCACGACCAGGTGCGATCAGGGGTGCCGCACCAGGTACACGTCGGCGGGGCGCCCGCGGAGCGCTGCCGCAGCGGCCCGGTGCATCGTCGGCACCGCGCAGCCTCACCGCATTCGGCGCACCGCAACCCCGGCGCGTACCCGGGCCGAGCCACTTGCACGAGCACCGGCCCGTGTTCGAGCCCCGCGCGGGCCTCCCGCCAGGCGACTGACGGGATGCGGGCCTGCGCCATGAGCGCCTCGTCGCCGGGACCGTCGGCCGTCGGGATGACGCGCAACCGGATGCGCTTCGCGGGCCCGAGTTCGGTCAGCCAGCCGATCTCGACGAGTCGCTGCGTCTCGGTGCTGCGGGTGTGGCCGGCGAGTA
>CAZCEE010000179.1:0-5527 GCA_964497165.1 uncultured Schumannella sp.
GAGACGACGACCGCGTCGGACGCCTCCCCCGGGGTTGCGCAGGTCGACCCTTCGGTGGGAGTCGGCGATGCCGGACCGAGAGTCAGCGGGCGGGCGGCGCATCCCATGAGCACCAGCGGCGCGAGCACGACGGCGACCAGCGCGGAGGCCGCCAGGCCGGGTCGGATGGGCACCCTCCATCCTCTCCGACACCGGTGCCGTGCGGCCGTAGGCTGCCGGTATGGGATTCAGCGTGCCGCAGGAGCGGAAGCTCGTGACCGACCTGCCGGGACCGAACTCGGTGGCCCTCCAGGAGCGTCGCGTCGCGAGCGTCTCCCGTGGTGCGGGCACCCTCGCCAACATCTACATGGATCACGGCTCGGGCGCGATCCTCGTCGACGTCGACGGCAACCAGCTCATCGACCTCGGCTGCGGCATCGGCGTCACAACGATCGGGCACGCCCATCCGGAGGTCGCCGAGGCGGCCTACGAGCAGGCGAAGAAGCTCACCCACACCCTGTTCACGGTGACCCCGTACGAGAACTACGTGAAGGTCGCCGAGAAGTTGCAACAGATCACGCCCGGCGACTTCGAGAAGCACTCGATCCTCGTCAACTCGGGTGCCGAGGCGGTCGAGAACGCCGTCAAGATCGCCCGCAAGTTCACCGGCCGCCGGGCGATCGTCTCGCTCGACCACGCCTTCCACGGTCGCACCAACCTGACGATGGCGATGACCTATCGCCCGTGGCCGGAACGCGCCGGCATGGGGCCGTTCCCGGGCGAGCTGTACTCGGTGCCGATCTCCTACCCCTACCGCGACGGGCTCTCCGGCGAGGAGGCCGCGGCGAAGACGATCGACTACATCGTCACCCACATCGGCACGAGCGAGGTCGCCGCATTCTTCGCCGAGCCGATCCAGGGTGACGGCGGCATCGTCATCCCGGCGCCCGGCTATTTCGCTGCCATCAAAACGTTCTGCGCTGAGAACGGCATCGTCTTCGTCGCCGACGAGATCCAGGCCGGCATCGCGCGCACCGGCACGTGGTACTCGATCGAGCATCACGGCGTCGTGCCCGACCTCGTGACGAGTGCGAAGGGCATCGCGGGCGGGTTTCCGCTCGCCGCGGTCACCGGCAGGGCCGAGATCATGGATGCCGTACAGCCCGGTGGCATCGGCGGCACCTTCGGCGGCAACCCGGTCTCGACGGCGGCGGCACTCAAGGTGTTCGAGATCATCGAGCGCGACGACCTGCTGGGCGAGGCGCAACGCGTCGAGAAGGCGCTGCTCGCACGGATCGGCGGCTGGACCGAGAGGTTCCCCGTCGTCGGCGAGGTGCGCGGCAAGGGCGCGATGTTCGGCGTCGAACTGGTCAAACCCGGGACGAAAGAGCCGAACCCCGAGGCGCTGTCGGCGGTGCTGAAACACGCGACGAGCAACGGGGTCATCCCGCTCGACGCCGGGTCGTGGGACTCGGTGTTGCGGATCATGCCGAGCGTCGTCATCAGCGAAGCGCTGATCGACGACGCCGCCGGGGTGATCGAAGACGCGCTGGTGACTCTTGACTGAGGGGGCTGACGTGAGCGCGACCCCTCCCCGAGAACGGGTGCGCATCCGCCTGTGGCCGTTCCTGCTCGGGGGCATGACGGTCGGGGTCATTACGACGCTGGCGCTGCTCGCCAGCACCTGGACCCTGCCGAGCATCCAGTATTTCCATGACGCGTACGTCGCGTGGTCGGAGCCTCTCCCCGACGATGTCGCGGCGATCGCCGCCGCCACCGGCATGAGCGAGGAGGGCGAACTCGTCTACCGGGCTTCGACCCCCGCGATCGAAGACGACGACGACTTCAACCAGCATTGCTCGATCGAGGGTGGCGCCGTTCTCGGTTGCTACTTCGAGGGCAACGTGTACGTGTACGCGGTGACCGATGAGCGCCTTGCCGGAACGGTCGAGGTCACCGCCGCCCACGAGATGCTGCACGCCGCCTACGAGCGGCTGAGCCCCGACGAACGGGAACGCGTCGACGCCCTCGTCGACGAGGCGATCGCCGCCATCCCCGACGACGACCCGGTGTTCGACGACCTCGAGCTGTACGCCCCCGCTCAGCACGCCGACGAATGGCACTCGCGGCTCGGCACCGAGTTCGCCGACCTGCCGCCCGCGCTCGAGGAACACTTCGCGCGCTACTTCGACGACCGCGCCAAAGTGGTCGAACTGAACGAGCAGGCGACCGCGTTGTTCAACCAACTCCGCGCCCAGATCGAAGCCCTGGTCGCCGAGATCGACGCGCTCGATCCCGTGCTCGACGCTCGCATCGCCGCGTACGAGGCGGCGATCGCCGACTACAACGCCGACGTCGACTCGTTCAATGCGCGGGCGGACAGCGGAGCGTTCGGGTCGCTTCAACAGTTCAATCAAGAGCGTGCCGTGCTTATCTCCCGCGGCAGTGCTCTCGACGCTGAGGGAGCGGCGCTCGACGCTGAGATCAACCGGTACAACGGGCTCGTCGAACAGCTCACCGCCCTCGACGCCGACTACGCGGACCTGTACAGCGCCCTCGACTCGAGCGACGGCACCGACGGCGTCAGTCCCTGACTCCGGTGCGCGCCACCAGGATCGTCGGCTCGTGACGCACCGGGAAGTTCACGCTGGACGCGATGAAGCACACCCGGTTCGCGTCCGCGTGAATGCGCGCCGCGACCTCCGGGTCGCCGGCTGAGATCGTGACCACGGGACGGAGCACGACCTCACGGAAGCGTCCGCCGCCGTCGGGAGTCGTGACCAGCACACCCTCCGCGGTGTCTTCGTAGGATTCGACGACAACTCCGTTGGCGACGGCGACGTAGAGGTAGCTCAGCAGGTGGCACTGCGCGAGCGCCGCGACCAACATCTCTTCGGGATTCCAGCGGTCGACGTCGCCGTGGAAGACACGGGCGGCCGAGCCGAGGATGTCGGGTTTCCCGGCAACCGAGACGACGTGATCGCGGCCGTAGTCCCGGTAGCCGACGGTTCCCGAGCCGCGGTTTCCCGTCCAGGTGAGGGAGGCCACGAAGCGGTGATCGGCATCCATCGGGGTCTCCTCGCCCAGGCTCTCGCGCACGGCCCGGTTCTAGACTCAGGTCTATGACCGACACGCTCGCCCCCACCGTAGTTCCCACGGAACGCAAGGTGGTGACGGCGATCCCCGGGCCGCTGTCGATCGCGCTGCAGGAGCGCCGGCGAGCGGTGGTGTCGGATGGGGTTTCGTCGGCCCTGCCGGTCTACATCGAGCGGGCGCACGGCGCGATCGTCGTGGATGTCGACGGCAACGCGTTCCTCGACCTGGGTGCCGGCATCGGCGTGACGACGATCGGACACACCGACGACTCCGTCGTCGCCGCCGCTCGTGAGCAGTTGGGCGACGTCATCCACACCCTCTTCACGATCACCCCGTACGAGGAGTACGTGCGGGTCGCCGAACTGTTGGCCGCTCACACCCCTGGCACGCACGCCAAGAAGTCGGTGCTCGTCAACTCGGGGGCGGAGGCTGTCGAGAACGGCGTCAAGATCGCCCGCAAGTACACCGGGCGCAACGGGGTCGCGGTGCTCGATCACGCCTATCACGGCCGCACCAACCTCACGATGGCGATGAACTTCAAGGCGATGCCGTACTCGCTCGGCTTCGGGCCGTTTGCGGGAGACGTCTACCGCGCCCCGAACTCCTACCCGTTGCACGACGGACTTTCTGGCGCTGAAGCCGCGGCTCGCACCATCGGGTACCTCGAGAAGACGGTCGGCGCGGCCGACCTCGCCTGCCTCGTCGTCGAACCGATCCAGGGCGAGGGCGGCTTCGTCGTTCCCGCCGACGGCTACCTGCCGGCACTGCAGGAGTGGTGCACCGTGAACGGCATCGTGTTCATCGCCGACGAGATCCAGTCGGGAATGGCCCGCACCGGCGCGTACTACGCGAGTGAGCATTTCGGCCTCGTGCCCGACCTCGTGCTCACCGCGAAGGGCATCGCCGGGGGCCTCCCGCTCGCCGCCGTCACCGGACGCGCAGAGATCATGGATGCCGCCCAGCCCGGCGGTCTCGGCGGCACGTTCGGCGGCAACCCCGTGGCGTGTGCAGCGGCGATCGCGGTGTTCGAGCGCATCGAGTCCGACGGGCTTCTCGGCGAGGCGGCGCGCATCGAGGGAGTGCTCAAGCCCGCGTTACTCGCGTTGCAGAAGAAGTACCCGATCATCGCCGAGGTGCGCGGGATCGGCGCGATGCTCGCCGTCGAGCTCAGCGACCCCGGGACCCACGCCCCGCGCGCCGACGCCGTGTCGACGATCGCGGCCGAGGCTGCTCAACACGGTCTGCTCGTGTTGACCGCCGGCACCTACGGCAACGTGCTGCGATTCCTGCCCAGCCTCGCGATCACCGACACTCAACTCGCCGACGCCGTCGACGTGCTCGACGCGTGCTTCGCGGGGCTCGCCGGCTGACGTCGTTACTGCGGTTCGAGCACGACCTTGCCGCCGGCGTGGCCGGTGACGAGCAGCTCGTACGCCGCCCGGGCATCCTCGAGCGGGTAGGTCCGCGCCACATCGACACCGATCGCCCCGTCGGCGAACAGCTTCGCGAGGGTGAGGCGGGCGGCATCCCGGATCTCGGTGCCGGGATCTGCCCCGGCTCCCCCGCCGATCGCCTGCCCGCCCGCTGCCAACACCGCGTCGAACTGCGCGTTGGCGATCGTGACGAGTCGTACCGGATCGCCGAGCACGGCGAGCGACACGGCGACGGCTTCGTCAGTGCCGATCGTGTCGATCGCGGCGTCGACTCCGCCCGGCGCAAGGGCGCGCACCCGATCGAGGAGTCCGTCGCCGTAGCTGACCGGCTCGACACCGAGTGCGCGCAGCTGCTCGTGGTTGCGCTCGGAGGCGGTGCCGATGACCCGGGCACCCCGCAGCCGGGCGAGCTGGGCGGCGAGCCAGCCGACGGCGCCGCTCGCGCTGTGCAGCAGCAGCGTGTCACCTTCGCCCACCGTCACGGCTTCGAGCGCATGCACCGCCGTCGTGCCGTTCGAGAGCAGCCCGGAGGCCTCGACGAACGACCGGTGTGACGGCTTGCGCAGCAGCAATCCGGCCTTCACGGTGAGTTCCGACGCTTGCGCACCACGAAGCTTGTGGCCGTAGACCTCGTCGCCGATGGCGAGCGCCTCCCCCTCGAGGCTCACGGCGTCCGCTCCCACCGCAGTGATCACGCCCGCCGCCTCGCTGCCGAGGCGCACCGGCAACTTCGCCGGGTCGGTGCCCGCCGCCCCCGCTGCCTGCTTCGCATCCCACCGGTTCAGCGCCGCCGCCCGCACGGCGATCGCGACCTCACCGGATTCGGGAGCACGCGACTCCACGTCGATCACATCGATGACCTCGGTTCCGCCGTAGGCGGTCGCCGCGACTGCACGCACCATGCCTTCATCCAACGCCTACTAGCTGGGAGCGATTCCCCGTCAGGCGAAAAGACTGGCGACCGCTTCGCGGAAGGCGACCGTATGGCGCGCGACGTCATCCGAGGTCGTGGCGGGTGA
>CAZCEE010000180.1:0-5459 GCA_964497165.1 uncultured Schumannella sp.
TGCTCGCGGTTGGCGATCGCGACCTCACCGCAGAGCCGCTGTCGGTGCGGCGCGCCGAACTCGAGATGCTGTTCGCCGACGTGCCCGCTCCCCTGCACCTCACCCGCACCACCCGCGACGTCGAGCTCGCGCGGCGGTGGCTCGACGAATTCGAAGGTGCAGGCCTGGATGGCGTGGTCGCCAAGCCACTCGACCAGCCCTACCAGCCGGGCAAACGCGCGATGTTCAAGATCAAACACAAGCGCACGGCGGATGTCGTGCTGCTCGGGTACCGCATCCACAAGTCGGGCGCTGGGGTCGGCTCGCTGCTGGTGGGGCTATACCACGAAGGGCAGTTGCGGCCTGTCGGCGGGGTCTCGGCGTTCAGCAACGCGCGGCGGCTTGAACTCATCGACGAGTTGGCGCCCCTCGTCGAGCTCGGTGACGACGGCACCGCGGTCACCGGCGAGAAGGAGCGCAGCCGCTTCTCGTCAGGAAAGGACGTCTCGTTCGTGCAACTCCGGCCCGAGCGGGTGCTCGAGGTGCGGTACGACCAGATGGAGGTGGGGCGGTTTCGGCACACCGTGCAGTTCGAGCGCTGGCGGCCCGACCGCGACCCGCAGTCATGCACCTACGACCAGCTCGAGGTGCCCGCCGCGTACGACCTCGACGACGTGCTGCAGTAGGTCACTCCAGCTCGGGCGAATCCATCTCTGCCGCGGCGCCCGCGATGATCATGCGAACGCCGTGATCGAACACATCGGCGCTGAGTGGTCCGCCGCCCCCTTCGAATGCTGCCTTCAGCGTCGCCGACATCTCGAGTGACTCCTCGACGGGAGATCCTTGGTTCGACGGTGCTTGTTCCTTCAGCACGAAGCCCGCGATGAAGTGGGTCACGACCGAGATGGTGTCGAGCGCAAGTCTCGGCGTGAAGCCAAAACGCACCATGGCGGTGATCTCTTCGTCGAAGAGCCGGAACAGTGTCGGGCTCGACGGATTCGCCTCCGCCGCAACGCGGGCACCGTCACGATACGAGGTAAGTGCCGTCCGGTAGGCCCTGGCCCGGCGCATGACCCACTCCTGCCACGTCTCGTCGGGCGCGGGTGCCCCCATTCCCCCGGCGAGGTAGATCTGTTCGGCCATACCTTCGAGCAACTCGCGCTTGTTCGCGAAGTGCCAGTAGAGGGCCGGTGACTGAACCCCGAGGCGGTCGGCGAGGCGCCGCATGCTCAATGCGTCGAGCCCGACCTCATCAAGGAGGGCGAGGGCCGCCGATTGGATCGACTCTCGAGTCAGGGCTGGGCGTGTTCCGGACGGCACGATTGACACCTTAGCAGTGGTAAGGATATGGTGCCTGGTACTTAGCAGTGATAAGGAAGGACACTGATGCTGATCATTGCCGGACATCTGGATCTCGACCCGGCGCGGAGAAACGCGTACGTCGCGGCTCACGCCGACCTCGTCGCCCGGGCCCGCGCGGCCGAGGGCTGTCTCGACCTGGCCATCTCGGCCGACCCCGTTGTTGCGATGCGGGTCAACCTCTTCGAGCGATGGGAGAGCGAGAACCAACTCAATGCGTGGCGCAAGATTGCCGATCCTCCGCAACTCGACGTGACCTACCTGGGCGGCGACGTGCAGAAGTACTCGATCGACGACGTGTCTCCGGCGTTCAGCTGATGGCAGATTCACGGGTCGAGCGACCCGCTCTCGATCGCGACCGGCCCGGGCTTGGGACGGCTCCCATGAACCCGAGACGCTGGCACGCCCTCACCGTGCTCGGCGCACTCCAGTTCATCCTCATCCTCGACCTCACGGTCGTGAACGTGGCGCTGCCGAGCATCCACCAGGAGCTCGGGTTCACCGATGCCGGACTGGCGTGGGTTGTCAACGGATACGTCCTCGCCGCGGCCGGCCTGCTCCTGCTCGGGGGCAGACTCTCCGACATCTTCGGCCAACGCCGGATGTTCCTCCTGGGCGTGCTGATCTTCGCGGCCGGCTCTCTGGCGTGCGGAGTGGCAGTCACCCCCGAGATGCTCGTTAGCGGGCGCTTCGTCCAAGGATTCGGCGAGGCACTCGCGGCCCCGGCGGCGCTCGGGCTCATCGTGCTGCTCTTCCAGGACTCGCGGGAGCGGATGAAAGCGTTGGGCATCTGGGGCGGCCTGAGCGGGCTCGGGGGTGTGTCAGGTTCCGTCATCTCGGGCCTGCTGACCGATCTGGCCCACTGGCGCTTCATCTTCTGGGTGAACCTGCCGATCGCGATTGCCGTCGTCGTGCTGCTACCCCTATTCATCAGGTCGCTGCGCGCTGCCCGTGGTCGACAATCGGCGAACTTCGCGGGCGCGATTCTCGGCACGCTCGGTCTCGTAGGGATCGTCTTCGGCGTTCTCAACGCGTCCACGTCGTCCTGGGTTTCGCCGCTCGTGCTCGGACCGCTCCTCGGCGGGCTCACCCTTCTCGGGCTCATGGTGGTCGTCGAATCGCGATCGGCGAACCCGATCATCCCCTTGCGATTCTTCACCCACCGGGTGCGCACGATCGCCTATCTCGCGATCGTGATCAATTCGGGTGCGTTCTTTGGCTACGTCTTTCTCCTGACGCTGTTCGAGCAGCAGATTCTTGGGTTCACTCCGCTGCATGGCGGCCTGTCTTACCTGCCGCTCGGACTCGGGATCGGCGGAGGACTCGCCGTGAGCACGGCCCTCATGCCTCGTGCCGGGTCGGGCCCGCTTCTCGGGGTCGGCCTGCTGGGCGTCGCCGCCGGGCTCTTCCTTTCATCGAGCCTCTACGCCGAAAGCGAATACCTCGCGGGGATCCTGCCGGGCATGCTTCTGATCGGCCTCTCGTCGGGAGTCCTGATGCCAGCCGCCGTCAACTCCGCTCTTCATGAAATCGACGACGCGGACGCGAGTCTCGGTTCGGCGATGCACAACGTGATGGCTCAGGTAGGTGGCGCATTGGGCCTGGCCATTCTCGTGGCGCTCTCGCTTGAGCGGGCGCAAACGCTCGGGGCCATGGGAGTCGATCCCGAGGTCGCCATGACTGGCGGATACACGCTTGCCTTCGTGGTCGGGGCTGCCGCCGTCGCCGTGATTGGTGTCGTGTCGCTGGCGATCGGGTGGCGACGCTCGGGCCGACGTGTCAGCTAGTTCGCCTTCTTTGCGCGGGAGGGCTGCACGCGCGGCGGCTCGCCCGGCATCTTCGGATAGTCGGGCGGGAACGGCAGCTCGCCGAGTCCGTCGTCGAGGTCGCGTTGCCACCATTCGAGCAGCACGTCGATCCTCTCGGGCGCCGCATGGAACGTCGCCCAGGGGTCGCCGACCGTTGCGAGTCGCTCGGGCACCGTCAGCACGGTGAACTCCCGCGGGTCGGCGTCGGGCAGTTCGTCCCAGGTGATCGGCGTCGAGACGGGGGCGTGCGGCAGGGCGCGCGGGCTGTAGGCGCCGGCGATCGTGCGGTCGCGGTTGGCCTGGTTGAAGTCGACGAAGACCTTCTCGCCGCGCTCCTCCTTCCACCACGACGTCGTCACGGCGTCCGGCATCCGGCGTTCCAGCTCGCGCGCCGCAGCGATCACGGCGTGCCGCACGTCGAGAAACTCCCACAGCGGTTCGATCGGCGCGTACAGGTGGATGCCACGGTTGCCCGAGGTCTTGATAAACGACGTGAGCCCCGCTTCGCGCAACACGTTCCGCATCTCGATCGCGGCAGGAATTGCATCCTGGAAGTCGGTGCCCGGCTGCGGGTCGAGGTCGATGCGCAACTGGTCGGGGTTGTCGGTGTTGCCACTGCGCGACGGCCACGGGTGGAAGACGATCGTGTTCATCTGCACCGCCCAGACGATGCCAGCGGGTTCATCGAGCACGACCAGTGGATGCGAGCGAGCGCTCGGGAAAGTGACCGGCACGCTGCGCAGCCACTCGGGGGCGCCCTTCGGCGGGTTCTTCGAGAAGAAGCTCTCACCGTCGACCCCCTCGGAGTAACGCTCGAGCGCGACGGGACGGTCACCGTTCGCGGTGAGGAACGCCTCGGCGACCGCGATGGCGTAGTGCGCGAGGTCGAGCTTGGTGATTCCGACGGCCGACCAGAGCACGCGGTCGGGGCTCGACACCCGCACCTCGCGGGTGCCCGAGGGGCCGGGCACCTCGAGGACGACGGCGGCGGGCATCAGGCCGCGTCGGCCGAGATGTTGACCATCCAGTTCACACCGAACCGGTCGACGAGCATCCCGAAGCTCGCGCCCCACGGCGCGGTGGCGAGCGGTTCGGTGATGGTCGCTCCCTCGCCGAGCTTCTGCCAGTACGCACGGAGTTGTGCGTCGTCGTCACTCGGCCCGCTCAGCGAGATCGAGAACTGGTTGGTTCCTGCCGAATAGTCCATGTGACTCGGCACGTCGGAGGCCATCAGGGTGAAGCCGGTCGGGGTCTCGAGCTGCCCGTGCATGACCAGGTCGCGCTCGGCCTCGGGCACGTCGTCCATGCCCAGCTCGGCGAACGAGCTCACCGTGAGGTCGCCGCCGAAAACGGAGTGATAGAACTCGAGCGCCTCCTTCGCAGTGCCGCGGAAGTTGAGGTAAGGGTTCAACACGCTCATGGGGCCATTCTGCGCCGGGCCGCTGACGGTCGCTAGACCCCGGGCGGCAGAATGTCAGGATGAAGGATGCCGCTCGCGATCGAGGAGTACGCGCTCATCGGCGACTGCCACACGGCAGCCCTCGTCGGCACCAACGGCAGCATCGATTGGCTGTGCCTGCCGCGCTTCGACTCGGCGTCGACGTTCGCCGGCCTGTTGGGCGACGACGAGCACGGTCACTGGACCGTCCGTCCGCTCGGCGCCGACCGCTGCACAGATCGGCGGTACGACGGCGACAGTTTCACCCTCGTGACCCGCTGGGTCACCGAGTCGGGCGAAGTCGAGGTGGTCGACATGATGCCGATGGGCGGTCGTCGGGCCGACGTCATCCGCCGCGTGCGCGGCATTCGGGGAACGGTGCGGGTCGAGGAGGTGTTGCGCATCCGATTCGACTACGCCGACGCGATCCCCTGGGTGCGGCAGTCCCGCTCGGAGCGAGGAAAGAGCTCACACGAGCACGCGCTCATCGCCGTCGCCGGCCCGGATTCCGTCGTGGTGCGGGGGCCGCGTCTGGGCGCCGACGGCTTCTCGCACCGGGTCGAATTCGATGTCGCGGCCGGCGAGACCGTCGACCTGGTGCTGACATGGTTCGCCGCGCACAAGTCCCCGCCGCCGATGCCGGACGTCGACGCCGCCCTCGTCAAGACCGATGCGTGGTGGACGCGCTGGGCGCAGCACCTCGACGGCAACGGGCCGTACGCCGCCGCCGTTCGGCGATCGCTGCTCGTGCTGCGGGCGCTCACCCACCACGACACGGCGGGGATCGTCGCGGCCCCGACGACGAGCCTTCCGGAGAGCTTCGGCGGCAACCGCAACTGGGACTACCGCTACGTCTGGCTGCGGGACGCGTCCTT
>CAZCEE010000181.1:0-5363 GCA_964497165.1 uncultured Schumannella sp.
CCGGCTCGTCCGGGGCCTTTCCAGCTCCCGGCGCAAAGCGGGCTCGTGGCACCAATAGGGGAGTCTCGGGGGCTGGGTTCGTCACGTATTGAGACGAGTGTGGAGATCCGAACTCTCGCTGACGGCAAGCAACAGGGGCGCCCAGAGCTTCGACGGCAAGCGCCGAAAGGGCTTCGGTCCGCGAGTCGACGACTCGCCCTTCTGCTCGATGAGACCCGCAGCTACGAGCCGCATCATGACTGGTCGAATCACGCTGTCGCCTCGCCCTGTAGCGGCGGCGACCTGTCGGGTGGTCACCGAGTCGTCCCGCGACGCTTCGAGAATTCGATCCACCGCAAGAAGCACCTCGGCGAACGACGCGTTGTTGAAGATCGCGACGGACACGGCCCGGGGGTCCGCGGAATGTCCGACCATCTACCTAGTATGTGACGCGAACCACGTTACGCGGAACCAGGTACGGAGGAATCGCTGTGAGCGCCATTCTCGACAGTGCGACCGTCACAGCGACCCTGGCGGGCCGCGTCCTTCAGGGTCACGCCCTACACCGCTACTTCGCAACCACTGACGGTCTCCGCTCAGCCGGTGATCGCATCAGGCTGGCTGCGGCGGAACTTGGGTGCACCAACGTGATGTCAGCCTCGGAGAGCTCAAGCGGGGTAGTCGCCGCGTCGGCCCTACTTTCCGATGGCGGGCTCGTGGTCACCTCGGAGACAGATATTAGAAACGGCGTGGCGGACCGAGTTCTCCTAGTAGAGACCGTCGCAATCACTGGGATTAAGGTTCGCCGGGTCATTCCTCGTCTCCGCGAGGCAGGCGCGCTTTGGATCGGGGTTCTCGTGCTCCGCACAGCCAATGAGGCGTCGGAGGGGGCCATTGAATTTCCTGGGGCTGACGCAGTCCTCGTTGGGTAACGCCCGATCTAGCGGAGTCGAGTGGCGACTAGAGCGGCACAAGCAGCCTCTGCCCATGGGTCCGCAACGACGGTGGCGCCTAAGGCGACTAAGCCAGCCCCGTCAGTCTCGAGGACCAGGCCCAAGAGACGCTTATCGCCGAACCGAATCAGCGAGGTCGAGGAGCGCAGGACGTTCAACGCGACGCCCTCCGCGCGCAGACGATGCTTGTTCGGCCCTGTGAGCCCAGCGCGTGCAGCAAACCCCGCTTCGAGGAGCGCCGCGGCACGAACGGGCTGCACTGTAAGGTGCGCGGCAAGCGATTCCGCCAACGAGTGGAGCTGAACCTCGGGGTCCGCACCCTTGGTCGCGCTGTAAACAAACTTTCGATTGGCTACGGACGGGGCCTGTTCGTCAAGGACCACCCCCCTGAGAACTGGGCACCCATCCTTTACCCGCACCGTGAGCCCAACCACATACGACATTTGGAAACCGTACAGTTTGCTCGTGCATGTCGCCACGCAGAGTTCGCCCGGCGAACTTTTTCACGGGCGTTATGAATTGGGCTCCACGCCGCTTGGCGTTGGCCACGCGGGTGAAGTCTGGCCAGCACTTGACACTCACCGCGGCTGGCAAGTGGCGCTGAAGATCCTGCGGAATGCTGAGGCCGACGACGCCTGGCAGGAGGCTTCCCGACTTACCAGCCTTGAGAGTCCAAACATCCTGAAGGTCAACAACGCCGATCTCGCCGTTGACGTGCCCTTCATCGACTCAGAACTCGCGACGCACGGCACGGCGGCAGACGAAATGCGCGCCTACGGTGTGGCTCCTCGTCGGGCCATCCACCTCACGCGCGGAGTTTTGACGGCGCTTGAGCTCTGTCACGAACGCGGCATTTTGCACCGTGACGTAAAGCCCGCAAACATCTTCATCGGGGACACCGGAGATGCGCGGCTCGGCGACTTTGGATGCGCGGGCCTCATGGGGGCCGACGGCCGCGCGAAGGCGACTGGTGACCCCGACATTCGACCTTTGGACGTCCTCAAAGGCCTACATTCGTCGGCTAGCGCGGACGTGTATGCGACGGGATTGTCGTTGTACGCAATGCTGACGGGCGCATTGCCCTTCTCCATCGTCGCCGCGGGTGGGTTCGCCGAGCATCGCGATCAAGTTGCGTCCGGCATGCCAGACATCCGAGAAGTGGTGCCGCATGTGACGGTAGGGCTGGCAAAGGTAGTCAGGCGGGCCACAGCACCGACAGAAGCGCACCGATTTGCGTCGGCGGCGGAATTCAGCGCAGCACTTGCCAACCTACGGCCGCTACCGGCAGATGTCGCTCGGGTCCGTCCGTCGGACCCTCTCAATGACTCCCACACAGACCACCTCCGGTGTTGGCGAGCCATTCGGCGAGCGGATGAAGCGGTGTCGTACGTCTGCGAGCTCCGCGACGACAAGAAGTTCGCGGTTCTAGTGACGCGCGAGTCCGGCAATCGCTATAGGAGGCTGTGTCGGGGTGGGATGACTGCGGCGCAGAGCGCGGTCCACCTGCGCTCGGTCTTCACGCATTTTGTCTGAGCGTGCGACTGCGCGCGTTGCTGATATGCGGGTCGAGACCCTCAGCTCGCGGCTCCAGCCGGAGCAGTCGACGCCGGCTCCGCCTTCACCCGCGAGCGGATGAGGAAGCCGAACGCGAGGGCGACGAAGAACATCAGCACGCCGTAGATCGCGGCGGGCAGCGACATCTCGACGCTGCCGATGACGGTCTGCGCGATGACGATCGCGAGGGTGGCGTTGTGGATGCCGATCTCGAACGCGCTCGCCACCGCCTGCCGAGGTTCGACGCGGAACAGCCGTGGCACGAAGAATCCGATCGTCAGGCTGAGGGCGCAGAACAGGACCGTGATGCCAGCGAGGGCGCCGAGGTTCGGGAAGAACAGGTCGCGGTTGGCGATGAGCGCCCCGACGATGACGATCGCGAGAATGAGCATCGAACCGATGCGCACCGGCGTGTTCATGCGGTCGGCGAAGCGCGGCCAGAACCGGCGCACGAGCATGCCGAGCACGACCGGTACGAGCACGATGAGGAACACCTCGACGGCCTTGTTGAACTGGATGCCCAGCCCCTCCGACTCGGGCAGGAAGATCGAGATCGCGAGGTTCGTCAGCAGCGGCAGGGTGAACAGGGCAACGATCGAGGTGATCGCCGTGAGGGTCACGTTGAGCGCGACATCCCCGCGGAACAGGTGCGAGTAGAGGTTCGCCGTCGTGCCGCCGGGCGACGCGGCGAGCAGGATCATGCCGACGGCGAGGAGCGGGGGCAGCTGGAACAGCACCACGAGCCCGAAGCACAGCGCGGGCAGCACGATGAGCTGACAGGCGAGGGCGACGAGCACCGCCTTCGGATGCTTTCCCACCCGGGCGAAGTCGGCGGGGGTGAGCGAGAGGCCGAGCCCGAACATGATGATGCCGAGGGCGACCGGGAGTCCGATGGTTGTCAACGCTGACATGACGACATCGTGGCGGAACGTCGCTCCGCTGGCCAGCAGGCGCGCACAGTTGGGCCCCGCGCCTCCGGGTGGAGACGCGGGGCCGCCCTGGATGAGGAACTAGCCGCGGAGCCAGTTCTGGTTGTCGCCGCCGTTGCACCACCACTGGCTCGCGGCAGCGCCGTTGGTGGTGGAGTTGCCGTAGACCTCGAGGCAGAGGTTCGACGCGGCGTTCTTGATCTCCACGTAGCCGCCGAAGGTCGGCGTCACCGTCCACCGTTGCGCGGCCACGCCTCACCTTCACGATCAGCAAAGAGCTACGCACCATCCAGGTCGGCCTGCTGACGTTCAGCGGGGAGTTCGGGCAGACTGCGTACGGCCCGCTGTTCGCCGCGATCTGCATCAACGTGTTCGGCACCCTGGTGCTCTATCTGTTCCTCAACCAGCGTGTGATGAAGGGCCTCACCGCCGGATCGGTCAAGGGCTGACCGGTGGTGAGCATCCCGTCTGCCGACGCCGTCGGCGACCACGACGACGTCATCGTCGACCCAGTGACCGTCGAACATCATCGGATGCCGTTCGGCATCGGGGAGGCGACACCGCGGCTGTCGTGGGTGAGCCGCGCACCGGGCGCCTGGGTTCAAGCCGGGGTCGAGGTCAGGTTCATCACCCCACGTGGGTCGCAGACCCGGCTCCTCGCGGGTGCCGAGTCGACCCTGGTTGCGTGGCCATTTGAGCCGGTGCGTTCCCGGGAGCGGGGCGAGGTCAGCGTGCGCGTAAGCGACGGCGACGGATATTCGGCGTGGAGCGGCCCGACGGTCATCGAGGCCGGGCTGCTCAGCGCTGACGACTGGAGCGCCACAGCGATCGGTCCGGGGTGGGAGTCGGAGGGTGAGCCGCGACGACCCGCCCTGCTCCGCACCGACGTCACCCTCGCGTCGGCACCTCGACGGGCGCGGCTGTACGCGTCGGCGCACGGGCTCTACCGCGTCGAGATCAACGGCCGCCGGGTGGGCGACGACGAGTTCTCGCCCGGGTGGACCAGTTACGCGCATCGCCTGCGGTATTACACCTACGACGTCACCGACCTCCTGGTCGCCGGCGACAACGCCATCGGCTCGTGGCTCGCCGATGGGTGGTACCGCGGACGCCTGGGGTTCCACGGCGGCCATGTCGACCTGTACGGCGACCAGACCGCGTTGCTGGCTCAGCTCGAAGTCGAATACGACGACGGGTCGACAGAGGTGTTCGCGACCGGCACCGACTGGATGACCGCTGCCTCTCCGATCACTCGGTCGGGCCTGCTCGAGGGGGAGTCCTTCGACGCGCGCGTCGTGCCGCACGGGTGGTCGCATCCGGGCTTCCTCGCGGAGGGCTGGACCGCGGCGGCACCCCGAACGTTCGACCTCGAGCGGCTCAACGCGCCCGACGGCCCTCCCGTTCGATGCACGCAGGAGTTCTCTCCGGTGACGAGCCGGCGAACTGCCGACGGGCGGCTCATCGTCGATTTCGGCCAGAACCTGGTCGGACGACTCCGGATCGTCGGGAGCGCGCCGGCAGGCACCGTGGTCCAGATCCGCCACTCCGAGGTGCTGAACCCCGACGGTGAACTGGCGACTCGCCCGCTCCGCGGCGCCTCATCCACTGACGAGTATGTATTCGCCGGCGACGGGGTCGAAGAGTGGGAGCCGGCCTTCACGATCCACGGATTCCGGTACGCCGAACTGACCGGCTGGCCGAGCGCAACCCCGGAGGGCCTCGTTGCACGCGTCCTGCACACGGACATGCTGCGCACCGGAACCTTCACCTGTTCCGATCCGCGTCTCAACCGACTTCACGAGAACGTCGTGTGGAGCATGCGTGGCAACTTCGTCGACCTTCCCACCGACTGCCCGCAGCGCGACGAACGCCTCGGGTGGACGGGCGACATCCAGGTGTTCGCGCCGACAGCCAGCTACCTCTACGACGGCACCGGCCTGCTGGTCTC
>CAZCEE010000182.1:0-5350 GCA_964497165.1 uncultured Schumannella sp.
CGTCCGCGGCTGCGGCAGCGTCGCGCGCCTCCCCTCCCGCGGCGGCGTGGTGCCCGACGTGTTCGTGACCGACCAACTCGACTTCAGCAAGGCGGTGCTGCCGGCGCACCCGGCCGTCGCCGAGGCCGCACAGCGGGCGGCCGCCGCCCTGCCGTCGTTCCTCGACGAGTCGGGGTTCGACCCGATCGGGATGCGGCTCGCGCGTCAGGCGATCGCCGACCGCTACACATCCCGCGGGCTGCCGACGGATGCCGACGAGGTGCTCATCACCGTCGGCGCACAGCACGCCATCGCCCTGCTGGCCCACACCCTGTTGTCGCGGGGCGACCGCGCAATCATCGAGTCCCCGAGCTACCCGCATGCGGTCGAGGCCCTTCGGTCGGCCGGCGCCCGCGTGGTGACCGTGCCGGTGACCCCGGCCGAGGGTTGGGACGAGTCGGCGCTCGAGCAGGCGTTCCAGCGCACCAGTCCGGTGCTGGCCTACCTCATGCCCGACAACCACAACCCGACGGGCGCCACCATGCCGGCCGCGCAGCGCGAACGGATCGTCGCCCTCGCCGCGGATCAGGGCACGACGCTGATCATCGACGAGACGATCGGCGGGCTCGAACTCGATGGGCAGGCCGCCCAGCCGCCGTTCGCCACCCTCGGCCGGGCGGTCATGCTCGGGTCGTTCGGCAAGTCGGTGTGGGGCGGGCTGCGCATCGGCTGGATGCGCGCCGACCGCGAACTCATCCAGCGGGTGGCGCGCAACCGGTTCATGACCGACCTCGGCACCCCGATCCTCGAGCAGCTCATCCTCGTCGACCTTCTCGCCGACCTCGACCGCATCCTCGAAGACCGCCGCGCCTACCTGCGCGCGAGTCGCGACCACCTCGCGCGCCGCCTCGCCGAGACGCTGCCGACCTGGCAGATGCCGTCGGTTCCCGGCGGGATCGCTGCGTGGGTCAACATCGGGTTGCCGATCTCGTCGCAACTGGCGCTCGCCGCCCGCAACGAAGGCCTCGTGATCGCGGCCGGGGCACGCTTCGGCGTCGAGGGGCTGTTCGAGCGCTTCATCCGCATCCCGTTCACCTACCCGCCCGACGTCATCGACCGCGGAGTCGACGCGCTCGCCGCCGCGTGGCGTTCGGTGACCCGCACCCCGCTCGCCGTCACCGACGGCGACTACGCGCAGGTCGTCTGAGTTTCATCCCGCGGGAGTACCGTTGCCTCTCTTCGCGTTGCGATACTGACCCGGGCAGCGCGGCGGCGCGCCTCCCGATCCCTTGCCTGAGGAGACGTCCGTGCACTTGCTTTCGGTGTTCAGTCTGCGTAACCGCGCACTCATCGCCCTGCTCACGATCGTCGTCGGCATCTTCGGCGGCATCGCGCTCACCTCCCTCAAGCAAGAGCTCTTCCCCTCGGTGACGCTGCCGCAGCTCACCGTCATCAGCAGCTACCGTGGCGCGAGCCCCGACGTCGTCGAAGCCGACGTGTCGACCCCGATCGAGGCGGCGATCCAAGGCGTCGACGGGCTGGAGTCGACCGCCGCGACATCGGGCGCCGGTGTCTCGACCGTGTCGGCGTCGTTCGCCTACGGCACCGACCTCGCTCGCGCGGAGCAGAAGATCCAGCTCGCGCTCAACCGCATCGAAGACCAGCTGCCCGCCGCCGTCGACACCCAGGTCGTGAGCTTCTCGCTGAGTGACTTCCCGATCGTCGTGCTCGGCGTCACGAGCGACCTCGACGCCGACGAGCTCTCGGCGGTGCTGCGCGACCAGACCATCGTCGACCTGTCGAACCTGCCCGGCGTCGGGCAGGCGACTCTCTCGGGTGCGAGCGGTCAACGCGTCACGATCACCCCCGACCTCACGGCGCTCGCCGTTCAGGGGCTCAGCACCCAGGCGATTCGGGATGCGCTCGACGCTAACGGCGTGCTGCTCGCGACCGGCGTCATCGACGAGGGCGACTCCGAACTCATCGTGCAGGCGGGCTCTGCCCTCACCTCGGCCGACGACATCTCAGAACTACCGCTGCTCGGCGGCAACGGTGAGGTCACAACGATCGGCGAGGTCGCCGACGTCGAAATCGTGTCCAACCCGATCACCGCGATCTCGCGCGTCAACGGCGACCCGTCGCTCACCATCTCGATCACGAAGAACCCGGCCGCCAACACCGTCGACGTCGCCAACGACATCGTTGCGGCGCTTCCGGCGCTCGCCGAGGCGATCGGCGCCAACACCGAGTTCACGACGATCTTCAACCAGGCGCCGTTCATCGTGCAGTCGATCGAAAGTCTCGCCCTCGAAGGCGTGCTCGGTCTCACGGCGGCGGTGCTCGTCATCCTGCTGTTCCTGCTCTCGGTGCGCTCCACGCTCGTCACCGCGATCTCGATTCCCGTCTCGGTGCTCGTGACCTTCATCGGGATGCTCGCCACCGGGTACACGATGAATGTGCTCACCCTCGGCGCGCTCACCATCGCGATCGGCCGCGTCGTCGACGACTCGATCGTCGTCATCGAGAACATCAAGCGGCACCTCTCGCTCGGCGAAGAGAAGAAGACCGCGATCCTCGCCGCGGTGCGCGAAGTCGCGACCGCCATCACCGCGTCGACGGCGACGACGGTCGCGGTGTTCCTACCGCTCGCGCTGGTCAGCGACGTCACGGGCGAACTGTTCCGGCCGTTCGCGCTGACGATCACCATCGCGCTCCTCGCCTCGCTGCTGGTGTCGCTCACGATCGTGCCGGTGCTCGCCTATTGGTTCCTCAAAGCGCCGAAGGCCACCGGCGTGAAGGAGTCGGCCGAAGACGAACTCGAGAAGCCGAACGCCCTCCAACGCGCCTACCTCCCCGCGCTCAGCTGGACCGTACGTCATCCGATCGTCACCCTCGGGGCCGCCGCCGCGGTCCTCGCCGGCACCGTCGGACTGGTGTCGATCACCCCGACCAACTTCGTCGGCGACCAGGGCCAGAACACGATCTCGGTACGGCAGACCCTGCCCGCCGGCTCCAACCTGGCGACGATCGACGAGGCCGCCGGCACCGTCGAAGACGCCCTGCTCGACATCGACGGCGTCGAGGTGGTGCAGGTGTCGATCGGCAGCGACGGCGCCTCGGTGCTCTCGCTCTTCCGCGGCGGGGCCGACGCCACCTACTCGATCACCACCGACCCCGACTTCGACCAGGAAGAGCTGCGCCTCGAGGTGACCGAGGTGCTCGACGGCATCGACGGTGCTGGAGAACTCTCCGTCGGCTCCGGTGGGGGCGGCTTCAGCAGCGACCTCGAGATCGAGGTGCGCGCCGCCGACCCCGAAAAACTCGCCGCCGCCACCGAAGAGCTGCTCGCCGGCGCGCACGACCTCGACGTCACCGCCCAAGCCGAAAGCAACCTCGCGGTCACCCAGCCCTACCTCGCGATCGAAGTCGACCGGCAGAAGGCGGCGGATGTCGGCCTCAGCGAGATCGCGGTCGGGGGCATCGTCGCCGAAGCGATGCTGCCCGCCGCCGTCGGCTCGGTCACGATCGACAACACCGTGCTGTCGGTCTACATCACCAACCCGAACGCCCCCGTGACGGTGCAGGAGCTGCGCGACTTCCAGATCCCGACGGCGGCGGGCTTCGTTCCGCTCTCCGACCTCGCCACCGTCGAAGAGGTCGAAGCGCCCGCGACGATCTCGAGCGAACGCGGCATCCGCACTGCCACCATCACGGTCACGCCCTCGACGCAGAACCTCGCGGTCGTCACCCCTGCACTCGAGGAGCTCATCGCCGACGCCGACCTTCCCGATGGCGTCAGCGCCTCAGTCGGGGGAGTCGCCGCGGATCAGGCGGAAGGGTTCTCGCAGCTCTTCCTCGCGCTGCTCGCCGCGATCCTCATCGTCTACACGATCATGGTCGCCACGTTCCGGTCGCTGCGGCAGCCGCTGCTGCTGCTCGTCTCGATTCCGTTCGCCGCGACCGGCGCTCTGCTGCTGCAGATCGCATCCGGCATCCCGTTCGGAATCGCCTCGATCATCGGGTTGCTCATGCTCGTCGGCATCGTGGTCACCAACGCGATCGTGCTCATCGACCTCGTGAACCAGTACCGCGACCGCGGGATGTCGGTGGTCGAGGCGATTCGGCATGGTGCCGCGCGGCGTCTGCGGCCGATCCTCATGACGGCGCTTGCGACGATCGCGGCGCTGACGCCGATGGCGATCGGACTGACCGGGCACGGCGGGTTCATCTCGCAGCCGCTCGGCATCATCGTGATCGGTGGCCTGCTCTCTTCGACCGCGCTCACGCTGCTCGTGCTCCCCGCGCTCTACTCGCTCGTCGAGGGGGCGAAGGAGCGCCGTGCCCCGTACCCGGTGCTCGCGCCGTCCGTGCTCACCCGGGTGTTGGCGACCGCGGGCGGTGTGGTGCTCGTGGCCGGTGCCGCGCTCGCGGCGGTCGTCTCCTTCGCGGTCATCGACATCCCGGGGGCAGACCTGACGCTCGCCGGAGTCGTCGCCGGGGTCGGGACGCTCGCGCTCCTCGCGGCGCTGACCATCTGGTTGGTGCGCAGCGCACGCAACCGCCGCGCGACCCACCACGGAGCCCACGCCGCGACCTGATCCGCGCCGCTCTGACGGGCCCGAGGGGCAGGTTGGTCCGCATCCTGCGAGTTGGTCCGCGCGAATCGTGGGGGAGCGTTTCGCAGAACGCGGACCAGCGCGTCACTCGGCGGTCGTGCCGGGGCCGAGCGCCACACGCATCCCGGAGGCCTAAGTGACTGGGCTGTTGCCCAAATGCGCCCCTTGTGCGCGCACTGAAGGGGCCAATCTGGGCAAATAGCTGCCGTTCACGCGCGCAGTCCTGTATCGTCGCTAGGTCGGCTCTCGACACGCGGCATGGCCGCGAGCTCCAATGTTCAGTCGAGCGGGCCGGATCGCGACTCAGTCGAGGCGCGAGGAACTCCTCAGGAAAACGGCCCCGGTCTGTGTATGCCCGGGTTCTCGACGGGCGCTTTTTCGCGCGCGTCGCACGCTGAATACGAGCAACGGAAGACACAGCATCATGCCCACGAGTAAAAAGGGTGCGCCCGTGCGCGCCAGCAACAAGAACGCGACCGGCGGAGCCAAGAAGGCCCGCTGGAGCACCGAGCAACGCGCCGCGCAAGGCAAGTCGCCCGTACGTCCGCGCGGGACCGCCGCCAGGCCGGTGCGCGAGCGCCAGGCCGACTCCTCGGAGCGTCGCGACAACGTCGAGCGCGGTCAGTCGACCCGCCCCAACTGGGAGCCGCGCGCCAAGGCGCCCAGCTCGGGCGATCGGTTCGACCGATCCGCTCGCCCGGCCCGCGATGGCTACGCCCCGCGTACCGACCGCGCACCCCGCGACGACCGCGGCT
>CAZCEE010000183.1:0-5349 GCA_964497165.1 uncultured Schumannella sp.
TTCGCCGACGCGACCTACATCGAGCCGATCACGAGCGAAGCGCTCGAAGCGATCATCAAGCAGGAGAAGCCGGATGCCATCCTGCCGACCTTGGGCGGCCAGACCGCGCTCAACGCGGCGATCGCGCTCGACGAGGAAGGCATCCTCGCGAAGTACGGTGTCGAACTGATCGGCGCGAAGGTCGACGCGATCAAGAAGGGTGAAGACCGCCAACTCTTCAAAGAGTTGGTGCTCGAATCCGGCGCCGACGTGGCGCGCAGCCACATCGTGCACACCGTCGGCGAGGCCGTGGACGCCGCCGACGATCTCGGCTATCCGCTCGTAGTGCGGCCGTCGTTCACGATGGGCGGCCTCGGCTCGGGCTTCGCCTACACGCGGGATGACCTCATCCGCATGGTCACCGACGGTCTGCACCAGTCGCCGACCACCGAGGTGCTGCTCGAGGAGTCGATCACCGGCTGGAAGGAGTACGAGCTCGAGCTGATGCGCGACACCTCCGACAACACCGTGGTGGTGTGTTCGATCGAGAATGTCGACCCGGTCGGCGTTCACACGGGCGACTCGATCACCGTTGCCCCAGCGCTCACCCTCACCGACCGCGAGTACCAGAACTTGCGCAACATCGGCATCGACATCATCCGCCGGGTGGGCGTCGACACGGGTGGCTGCAACATCCAGTTCGCGGTCGAGCCGAACACCGGGCGGGTCATCGTCATCGAGATGAACCCGCGGGTGTCGCGATCGAGTGCGCTCGCGTCGAAGGCGACCGGATTCCCGATCGCGAAGATCGCTGCGAAGCTGGCGATCGGCTACCGCCTCGACGAGATCCCGAACGACATCACCAAGGTCACGCCGGCCTCCTTCGAGCCGACCCTCGACTACGTCGTGGTCAAGGTGCCGCGATTCGCGTTCGAGAAGTTCCCGTCGGCGGATGCCACCCTCACGACGACGATGAAGAGCGTCGGCGAGGCGATGGCGATCGGCCGCAACTACTCCACCGCGCTGCAGAAGGCGCTGCGCAGCCTTGAGAAGCGGGGGAGCAGCTTCCACTGGGGTCACGAGCCGCGGTCGAAGGCCGAACTGCTCGAGGTTTCCCGCATCCCGACCGACGGCCGCATCGTCACGCTTCAGCAGGCGCTGCGCAAGGGCGCGACGATCGAGGAGGCGTTCGAGGCCACCAAGATCGACCCCTGGTTCCTCGACCAGATCGTGCTCATCAACGAGGTGGCCGACGAGATCGCCGGGTCGCTGCGGTTCGACGCCGCCCTCATCCGGCTCGCGAAGGACCACGGCTTCTCTGACATCCAGATCGCCGAGCTGCGTCAACTCACCGAGGCCGAAGTGCGCAACGCACGCTGGCAGTTCGGCGTGCGCCCGGTCTTCAAAACCGTGGACACCTGCGCGGGCGAGTTCCCGGCGCTGACGCCGTATCACTACTCGTCGTACGACCTCGAGACCGAAGTGGCGCCGTCGGATGCGCGCAAGGTCGTCATCCTCGGTTCCGGCCCGAACCGCATCGGCCAGGGTGTCGAGTTCGACTACTCGTGCGTGCACGCCTCGTTCGCTCTGCACGACGCGGGCTTCGAGACGATCATGATCAACTGCAACCCCGAGACGGTGTCGACCGACTACGACACCTCCGACCGGCTCTACTTCGAACCGCTCACCCTCGAAGACGTGCTCGAAGTCATCCACGCGGAATCCCAGTCGGGCGAACTCGTCGGCGTCATCGTGCAGCTCGGCGGCCAGACGGCCCTCGGGCTCGCGAAGGGTCTCGAAGCAGCGGGAGTGCCGATCCTGGGCACGACCCCGAGCGCGATCGACCTCGCCGAGGAACGCGGGCTGTTCTCGGGCATCCTCGACGCCGCAGGCCTGCTCGCCCCGAAGAACGGCACGGCGACGGATGCCCCCTCCGCCGTCGTCGTCGCTGAAGGCATCGGCTACCCGGTGCTCGTACGCCCGTCGTTCGTGCTCGGCGGTCGCGGCATGGAGATCGTCTACGACACCCCGAGCCTCGAGGACTACTTCGACCGCGTGCGGGAACAGGCGATCATCGGCCCCGGATCCCCGCTGCTCGTCGACAGGTTCCTCGACGACGCCCTCGAGATCGACATCGACGCCCTCTACGACGGCGACGAGCTCTACGTCGGCGGAATCATGGAGCACATCGAGGAGGCCGGGGTGCACTCCGGAGACTCCGCCTGCACCCTGCCGCCCGTGACACTCGGCCGCGACGTGCAATCCCGGGTCGTCGAAGCCACCCGCAAGATCGCCGAAGGGATCGGGGTGCGTGGGCTCATCAACGTGCAGTTCGCGATCGGCGCGGGCGTGCTCTATGTGCTCGAAGCCAACCCGCGCGCTTCCCGCACCGTGCCGTTCGTCTCGAAGGCCCTCGGCATCCCGCTCGCGAAGGCGGCGTCGCTCGTGATGGTCGGGCGCAGCATCCGCCAGCTCGTCGCCGACGGCCTCCTGCCGGCAGAAGACGGCGAGTACGTACCCCTCGACGCACCCATCTCGGTGAAGGAGGCGGTGCTGCCGTTCAAGCGGTTCCGCACGCGCGAGGGTCACGTCGTCGACTCGGTGCTCGGCCCCGAGATGCGCTCCACCGGCGAGGTCATGGGTATCGACGCCGACTTCCCGCGAGCGTTCGCGAAGAGTCAGGATGCCGCCTACGGCGGATTGCCCTCGTCGGGAACGGTGTTCGTCTCGGTGGCCGACCGCGACAAGCGGGCGATCGTGCTGCCGATCCTGCGACTCACCCAGCTCGGTTTCGACATCGTCGCGACCTCCGGCACAGCCGAAGTGCTCGCCCGCAACGGCATCCCGGCGACGATGGTGCGCAAGTTCTTCATGGGACAAAACCTCGACGCCGACGACCCTTCGATCGTCGAACTCATCAACGCGGGCAGAATCGACGTCGTGATCAACACGCCGTCGGGACGCTCAGCACGCGCCGACGGGTTCGAGATCCGCACCGCAACGGTCGCCGCCGACAAGCCGCTGTTCACCACGATCGCCCAGCTCGGCGCCGCCGTCGCCTCGTTCGAGGTCGCCCGCGGGGCGATGCGCGTGCGGTCGCTGCAGGACTACGCGAAGGATCGCGCGCGAAGCCTCGCGTTGCGGGCGGAGCGGGAGCCGGTCGCCCGATGACTTTCGCCGCCCGGCTGCTCTCGACTCTTGCCGAGTCGGGGCAGCTCTGCGTCGGCATCGACCCGCACGCCGCACTGCTCGCGGCCTGGGGGCTTCCTGATTCGGCTGCCGGCGTGCGCGAGTTCGGACTCAGAACGGTGGATGCCGTGGCCGGCCGGGCAGGGCTGGTCAAGCCGCAGGTCGCATTCTTCGAACGGCATGGGTCGGCGGGCTACGCGGCTCTCGAAGACGTCCTTGCGGGGGCCCGCGCGGCCGGACTCTTCGTGATCGCGGACGTCAAGCGCGGCGACATCGGCACGACCGTCGAGGCCTACGGGCAGGCGTGGCTGTCGCCCGGGTCGCCGCTCGAAGCCGACGCGATGACGGCGTACGCCTACCAGGGGCTCGGGTCGCTGAGCGCGGTGCTGGCTCTGGCCGAGATGCACGGCAAAGGCGTCATCGTCGTCACAGCGACCTCCAACCCCGAATCGGCTGCGACGCAGACCGCGATCCGCTCCGACGGGCGCACAGTCGCGGCGGGAATCGCCGACGAGGTCGCGACTCTGCCGGGTACGGGCGGCCTCGTACTCGGTGCGACGATCCGCCTCGCCGACTACGGGATCGCGCCGGAAGCCCTGGCCGGCATCCCGATTCTCGCGCCCGGGTTCGGCGCGCAGGGTGCCCGACTCGGGGATCTCGCGGCTCTGTTCGGGCCCGCAGCGCCCCAGGTCGCTGCGCATGTTTCGCGGGAGATCCTCGGGGCCGGACCCGACGGGATCGCCGCAGCGATCGACCGCGCGCAGGCCGAGCTGCGGGCCCTGCCCTCTGAAGGCGGGGCCGCATGAAGCCGCCCGAGGTCGACCGAGCCGCCGGATCTCGCGCGGCTGTCGCCGCTCGGCGGGCCCGCGCCGAAGTGAAGCGTCAGATCGCCTCACGGGAGCGCACGGCTCTCGAGGTCGCCGAGTCCGCGTGGGTGGGGGAGTCGACCGCCCCCGAGGCCACGCTGCGAGTGAGCGAACTGCTCAAGAGCGTTCCGACCCTCGGCCCGACACGCTCCGAGCGGATCATGGCCGACCTCGGTATTGCGGCGTCGAAGCGCGTCGGCGGGCTCGGCGTGCGGCAACGGGCGGAGCTGCGCGACTATCTCGCCGGTCGCCACGGCGCGCCGCCGCGCACTCGAAGTCGGCTCGTCGTGCTGGCGGGTCCGACGGCTGTCGGTAAGGGGACGGTGTCGCGGCACATCCGGGAGACCTACCCCAACGTGCTGTTGAGCGTCTCCGCCACCACCCGGCCACCGCGTCCGGGCGAGATCGACGGCGAGCACTACTACTTTCTCGGCGACGCCGAGTTCGACGCGATGATCGAGCGCGGCGACTTCCTCGAGCACGCGACGGTGCACAATGCGTCGCGTTACGGCACCCCGAGACCGCCGATCGACCGTGCTCTCGCCGACGGCAAGAGTGTGTTGCTCGAGATCGACCTGCAGGGCGCCCGCGCCGTCAAGGCCGCGATGCCGGAGGCACTTCTGGTGTTTCTGCTGCCGCCGTCGTGGGAGGAACTGGTGCGCCGACTGGTCGGCCGCGGCACCGAAAGCGCCGAAGAACAGCAGCGCCGGCTCGACACTGCGAAGGTCGAACTCGCGGCGCAGGGCGAGTTCGATGTGAAAGTCGTCAACCACGACGTCAGCCAAGCTGCGCGTGAGGTCGTAGAATTGCTGGCAGTGCCCAAAATCTGAGCCACCGTTCAGACCCGGGTCACGCCCACGTCAGGAGACATCCCATGGCCGATCGCACCAGCGGCATCATCGACCCGCCCATCGACGAACTGCTCTCGAAGGTCGACTCGAAGTACCAGCTCGTGATCTTCGCCTCGAAGCGCGCACGGCAGATCAACGACTATTACGCCGACCTGCACGAAGGTTCGCTGTTCGACAACGTCGGGCCGCTCGTCGACTCGACGATCGACGACAAGCCGTTGTCGGTCGCGATGCACGAGATCAACGAGGACAAGCTCGTCCTCAAGCACATCGCGGAGTAGTTCTCTCTCGAGACGGGGCTCCCTAGGGCATGAACGTCGTCGTCGGCATTACCGGCGGCATCGCGGCTTACAAGGCCGTCGGCGTCGTGCGTGCCCTCGTGCTCGCCGGTCATGACGTTCACGTCGTCGCGACCGAGAACGCGCTGCGATTCGTCGGGCGTCCGACGCTCGAGGCGATCAGCC
>CAZCEE010000184.1:0-5326 GCA_964497165.1 uncultured Schumannella sp.
AAGACGCCGGCGAGGCCGTCGCGGAAGACGGCGCTCGCGAGCAGGAACCAGAAGGTCGCACGCGTCTCACGGAAGATCCGGGCGACGTCTTTCACGAGTACGACGTAGCTGCGGAAAAAGCCGACGCGTTCCCGCCCGGCGGCAGGCGGAGTCTCCGGCACGTTGAGGAAGATCGGGATGCAGAACAGCATCGTCCACACCGCACAGCCGAGGGCGACGACGCGGATGTTGAGCCCGCCGTCGGTCGTGATGCCGAACCATGCGTTCTGCTGCATCACGACGACGATGACGAGCGCCACGATGCCGCCGAGGTAGCCGAAGCCCCAGCCGAGGCCGCTGATGCGGCCGACCGTCTTCGGCGTCGAGACCTGCACGAGCATGGCGTTGTAGTTGACGCCGGCGATCTCGCTGAACACTGAACCGATCGCGATGAGCCCGGCGCCGACCCAGAAGAAGGCGTAGTCGGCTTGGACGAAGAACAGCAGTGCGGTGACCACGACCAACAACCCGGTGGCGACTCCGAGGGTGAGCTTGCGGCGACCGCTCGCGTCGGCGCGCTGGCCGAGCACGGGGGCGAGCAGTGCGATGAGGATGCCGGCGACGCCGATCGCCAGGCCCAGGCCCGAGGTCAGGACGGCGTTCTCACCGTTGGCATCCGCCGCCGTGCCGTCGGGCAGGAACAGGTCGCTCGTGAGATAGACCGAGAAGACGAACGTGAGGATGACGGTGTTGAACGGCTGCGTCGCCCAATCCCACAGTGCCCACGACCACACCTGCTTCCGCGGGACGACCTTCCCTTCCTGAAGATCCAATCCCATGACGCCGATGGCGCCGGTGTTGGCGGTGGCGGGGAGCACGTCTGGGCGGGGATCGGTCATGGCGGGCACGCTACTTCCGTGAGGTGAACGCCCGGTATCGGCACTGATTCCGAGTCACGTGCAACCTACTAGCAGCTCGCCCTCGCTGGGGCGGGATCCGCGGTGTCGGGGCGGGAGAAACAACCCCCGCCGCGAGCCCACGGATCCAGCCGCGGGAGAGTACTGAGGGTTGAGTCGCGGCGACTCAAGTCGAGTTGACAAAGTTATCCACAGGTTGCAAACTTGAGCCTGCGCGACTCAACGACGCGCGATCCACCTACCAAGGAGTACATACGCACATGGCCCGCGCAGTCGGAATCGACCTCGGAACCACCAACTCGGTGGTCGCCGTGCTCGAAGGTGGAGAACCCACCGTCATCGCGAACGCCGAAGGTTTCCGCACGACCCCGTCGGTCGTCGCCTTCACCAAAGACGCGGAGGTGCTGGTCGGCGAGACCGCCAAGCGCCAGGCCGTCACCAACGTCGACCGCACGATCGCATCCGTCAAGCGCCACATGGGCACCGACTGGAAGACGGATGTCGACGCGAAGAAGTACACGCCGCAGGAGATCTCGGCGCGCATCCTCGCGAAGCTCAAGCGTGACGCCGAGCAGTACCTCGGCGAAGACGTGACGGATGCCGTCATCACCGTTCCGGCGTACTTCAACGACGCCGAGCGCCAGGCCACGAAGGAGGCCGGCGAGATCGCGGGCCTCACGGTGCTGCGCATCATCAACGAGCCCACCGCGGCCGCCCTCGCCTACGGCCTCGACAAGGGCAAGGAAGACGAGCTCATCCTCGTCTTCGACCTCGGTGGCGGAACCTTCGACGTGAGCCTGCTCGAGGTGGGCAAGGACGACGACTTCTCGACCATCCAGGTGCGGGCGACCGCCGGTGACAACCGCCTCGGTGGCGACGACTGGGATCAGCGCGTCGTCGAGCACCTGATCAAGAAGTTCAAAGACACCACGGGTGTCGACGTCAGCAAAGACAAGATCGCGCTCCAGCGGCTCAAGGAAGCCGCCGAGCAGGCGAAGAAGGAACTCTCCTCGTCGACGACGGCCAGCATCCAGCTTCCGTACCTCTCGCTCACCGAGAACGGCCCGGCGAACCTCGACGAGTCGATCACCCGCGCGCAGTTCCAGCAGATGACGAGCGACCTGCTCGACCGCACCAAGAAGCCGTTCCAGGACGTCATCAAGGAAGCCGGCATCAAGGTCGCCGACATCGACCACGTCGTGCTCGTCGGCGGCTCGACCCGCATGCCGGCCGTCACCGAGCTCGTGAAGAAGCTCACCGGCGGCCAGGAGCCCAACAAGAGCGTCAACCCGGATGAGGTGGTCGCTGTCGGCGCCGCGCTCCAGGCCGGCGTGCTGAAGGGTGAGCGCAAGGACGTGCTGCTCATCGACGTCACCCCGCTGAGCCTCGGCATCGAGACCAAGGGCGGCATCATGACGAAGCTCATCGAGCGCAACACCGCCATCCCGACGAAGCGCAGCGAGACCTTCACGACCGCCGACGACAACCAGCCGTCGGTCGCCATCCAGGTCTTCCAGGGCGAGCGTGAGTTCACCCGTGACAACAAGCCGCTGGGAACCTTCGAGCTCACCGGTATCGCTCCGGCGCCGCGCGGGGTGCCGCAGATCGAGGTCACCTTCGACCTCGACGCGAACGGCATCGTGCACGTGGGGGCGAAGGACAAGGGCACCGGCAAGGAGCAGTCGATGACGATCACGGGCGGCTCGTCGCTGCCCAAGGAAGACATCGAGCGCATGGTGCGCGAAGCCGAGGAGCACGCCGCCGAAGACAAGGCGCGGCGCGAGTCGGCCGAGATCCGCAACAGTGCCGAGCAGCTCGCCTACTCGATCGAGAAGCTGATCAAGGAGAACGACGACAAGCTTCCCGACGACGTCAAGACCGAGGTGCAAGGCGATCTCGACGCACTCAAGACCGCACTGCAGGGTGAGGATGACGACGCCGTGAAGTCGGCGTTTGACAAACTCAACGCCAGCCAGACCAAGCTGGGCGAAGCGATCTACAGCGCGGCGATGCCGGAGCCCGACGCGGCGGCCGAGGAGTCGGCGGCCGAAGCGAGCGACGAAGACATCGTCGACGCCGAGATCGTCGACGACGAAGATCCGAAGACCGAAGAGGCGCCGACTGAGGCGCCGGCCGAGGAGCCGAAGAAGTAGGCATGGGCGACGACGCGAAAGACAAGACGCCGAAGGGCGACGAGGACGCGCCGAAGATCCACGACAAGCGCAAGATCGACCCCGAAACGGGTGAGCCGCGCTCGAGCAAACCGAGCGAGCCGCCCGTCGAGGAACCCGTCGAGGAGCCTGTCGAGGATGCTGCGGTGGACTCAGACGAGCCGGCGGTGGACGAGGCGCCCGGCGCTCGCGACATCCACTTGATCGACGTCGAAGGACCCGATGTCGAGTTCACGGACGAAGATCTCGAGCTGCTCGCCGAAGCGGAGCGCGACCTCGTCGCCGAGTACCGCGAGCGCGCCGCCCGCGCGGAGGCGGAGTTGAAGAACTTCCGCACCCGCGTCGAGCGCGACCGCCAAGCGAACCGCGAGATCGTGATCGCCGAAGTGATCCGCTCGCTGCTCCCCGCGATCGACGACCTCGACCGGGCCGACGCGCACGGCGATCTCATCGAGGGCAGCCCGCTGGCGATCGTCGCGCAGAAGATCCGCGCCGGATTCGACAAGTATGGGCTCGTGAAGGTGGGCGAGAAGGGCGAACGCTTCGACCCGAAACTGCACGAAGCCCTCGTGCGCCTCCCGAGCGCGGATGTCACGTTCGACACCGTCGCGGATGTCATCGAGCCCGGCTACTTGCTCGGCGAGCGCCTGATCCGCGCCGCCAAGGTCGCCGTCTCCTCGCCCGAGTAGCCGGGAGCGCGCGCATGGCCAGTCAGGACTGGTTCGACAAGGATTTCTACGCCGTTCTCGGGGTGAGCAAAGAGGTCACCGACGCCGACCTCAAGAAGACCTACCGCAAGCTCGCGCGGCAGCATCACCCCGACTCCAACGCGGGCGATGCGCAGGCCGAGGCACGGTTCAAGGAGATCAGCGAGGCCTACTCGGTGCTCTCGGACACCGGGATGCGCGCCGAGTACGACCAGATGCGGGCGATGGGTTCGGGTGCGCGGTTCACAGCGGGCGGGGCCGGCGCGCAGGGCTTCGACGACATCTTCCGCGGCTTCGGCCGGGGCGCGCAGCGCAATCAGAGCGACTTCGACGACATCCTCGGCGGTCTCTTCGGCGGTGGCGGCCGATTCGGGCAGCCTTCGGGCGGGTTCGGTGGTTTCGGCGGCCCGAGCAAGGGCGGCGACATCACCGCCAACACGACACTCGACTTTCTCACCGCGATCCGCGGTGACACGGTCGGCCTGAAGATGCAGGACGGCCGCGAGGTGAAGGTGAAGATCCCCGCGGGGGTCGCCGACGGGCAGAAGATCCGCCTCAAGGGCAAGGGTCAGCAAAGCATCGACGGCGGGGAGGCGGGCGATCTCGTCATCACCGTCGCGGTGCGGCCGCATCCGGTCTTCGAGCGTGAGGGGCTCAACCTGCGCGTCGACGTGCCGGTGACGTTCACCGAGGCCGCGCTTGGCGCGACGATCGAGGTGCCGACGCTCGAGGGTGACGCGGTGCGACTCAAGGTCGCGGCGGGCACGCCCTCCGGTCGCGTCCTGCGCGTGAAGGGCCGCGGGGTCACCACCCCGAAGGGCACGGGCGACCTGCTCGCCGAAGTCGTCGTCGCGGTGCCGAGCAACCTGTCGCCCACGGCGGCTGCTGCCCTCGCTGAGCTCGCGAAGGCGATGCCCGAAAACCCGCGGGACGAGCTGTTGGCCCGGGCCCGCGCGGGGAGGTGACGGCGATGAGCGAGCTGGATGAGAACAGCCCAGTGTTCGCGATCGCGGTCGCCGCCGAGCTCAGCGCGATGCACCCGCAGACGCTGCGCCAGTACGACAAGCTCGGACTGGTTAGTCCGCGGCGCACCGCCGGGCAGTCGCGTCGCTACTCGATGCGGGATGTCGTGCAGCTCCGCGAGATCGCCCGGCTCTCGGCTGAAGGTCTCAACCTCGAAGGCATCCGCCGCATCCTCGATTTGGAGAACCACGTGTCGGCGCTGAACGGCCGGGTTCGCGAACTCGAGCGGGCACTCGCCGACGAACTGCTGAACCGCCCGGGCCGTCGCGTTTTCGCCGCCGGCTCAGAAGGTGACGTCATCCCGCTGCGGGCGGGCACGCGCACCAAGAAGTCGACATCGGTCGTCGTGTGGCGACCGTTCGGGCCACGGGACTGAGCCCGCAGAGAACCTGAGGAGATTCGATTGGCCAACATGCAGGGCGCTCCGACCTCGGGGCAGCAGGAGGAGCAGAAGACTGCCCTCCAGCAGTACGGCATCAACCTGACCGAGATCGCCAAGAGCGGCAAGCTCGACCCGGTGATCGGTCGG
>CAZCEE010000185.1:0-5243 GCA_964497165.1 uncultured Schumannella sp.
TGCGGCGCGATCCGAGCGACAACGAGTGGATCGGTCGCGACCGCTTCATCCTCTCCGCAGGCCACTCGTCGCTCACGCAGTACGTGCAGCTCTACCTCGGCGGCTACGGCCTCGAGCTCGACGACCTGAAGGCCCTGCGCACCTGGGGCTCGAAGACTCCCGGTCACCCCGAGTACGGGCACACCGACGGCGTCGAGATCACCACCGGTCCGCTCGGCCAGGGTCTCGCTTCCGCCGTCGGATTCGCCTACGCCTCGCGTTTCGAGCGCGGGCTGTTCGACCCTGATGCCGCCGCCGGCACCAGCCCGTTCGACCACTTCGTGTACGTCATCGCGTCCGATGGTGACCTCCAGGAGGGCGTGACCAGCGAGGCATCGTCGCTCGCCGGTCACCAGCAGCTCGGAAACCTCGTCGTGATCTACGACGCGAACCAGATCTCGATTGAAGACGACACCGACATCTCCTTCACCGAAGATGTCGCGACCCGCTACGCGTCGTACGACTGGCACGTGCAGACGGTGGACTGGAAGAAGACCGGCAGCTACGTCGAAGACGTCGCCGAGCTGCACCGGGCGATCGAAGCGGCCAAGGCCGAGAGCTCGAAGCCGTCGATCATCATCCTGAAGACCATCATCGGATGGCCTGCCCCGAAGAAGCAGAACACCGGAAAGATCCACGGCTCCGCCCTCGGTGCCGAGGAGCTGGCCGCGACCAAAACGGTGCTCGGGTTCGATCCCGAGAAGCACTTCGACGTCGCCGACGAGGTCATCGCGCACACCCGCAAGGCCCTCGACCGGGGCGCCGCGGCGCACGCCGAGTGGCAGAAGGGCTTCGACGCCTGGGTCGCAGCCAACCCCGAGCGCACGCAGTTGCTCGACCGCATCCTGACCGGCGCACTGCCCGACGGCGTCGAGGAGGCCCTTCCGGTCTTCCCCGCCGACAAGGAAGTCTCGACCCGAGCCGCGAGCGGCAAGGTGCTCTCGGCGCTCGGTGCCGTCATCCCGGAACTCTGGGGCGGCTCGGCCGACCTCGCGGAGTCGAACAACACCACCATCGAGGGCGCGAGTTCGTTCATCCCGAGCGAGCACTCGACGCACGAGTGGACCGGTAACCCGTACGGCCGAGTGCTGCACTTCGGCATCCGCGAGCACGCGATGGCCTCGATCCTCAACGGCATCGTGCTGCACGGCAACACGCGCCCGTTCGGCGGCACTTTCCTGATCTTCAGCGACTACATGCGACCCGCGGTGCGCCTCGCGGCCCTCATGGGGGCGCCGTCGATCTTCGTCTGGACCCACGACTCGGTCGCCCTCGGTGAAGACGGTCCGACGCACCAGCCGATCGAGCAACTCACGACCCTGCGCACCATCCCCGGCCTGGATGTAGTTCGCCCCGCCGACGCCAACGAGGTCGCCTGGGCGTGGAAGACAATGCTCGAACGCCGCAACGGCCCGGCGGGCATCGCGCTCAGCAGGCAGAACCTGCCGGTGTTCGACCGCAGTGTCGTCGGGAGCGCTGAGGGAGTCGCGAAGGGCGCCTACGTGCTCGTCACGTCGTCGAAGCCGACACCCGACGTCATCCTCATGGGATCCGGTTCGGAGGTGCAGTTCGCCGTCGAGGCGGCCGCCCTCCTTGAGGCCGACGGGATCGCCGCTCGCGTCGTGTCCGTCCCGTGCCAGGAGTGGTTCGCAGAGCAGGACGCGACCTACCGCGAGTCGGTGTTCCCCGCGGCGGTGCGCGCCCGCGTGTCGGTCGAGGCGGGGCTCGGGCTCACCTGGCTTCCGTACGTCGGCGATGCCGGCCGAAGCGTCTCGATCGAGCACTTCGGCGCATCCGCCGACTACAAGACGTTGTACCGCGAATTCGGTATCACCACCGAGGCCGTTGTCGCGGCCGCGAAGGAATCGCTCGCTGCGGCGAGCTGAGAGGCACCTCCCATGACCACCACCACCCAGCAGCTCTCCGCACTCGGCGTCAGCATTTGGCTCGACGACCTCTCGCGGGAACGCATCGCCTCCGGGAGCCTGCAGAAGCTCATCGACGAACGTGACGTCGTCGGCGTCACGACCAACCCCACGATCTTCGCCGGCGCCCTCGCCAAGGGGCAGGCCTACGACGTTCAGGTCTCCGCCCTCGCGAAGGCCGGCGCCTCGGCCGCCGACGCAGTCTTCGAGATCACCACAGATGACGTCGCCGCCGCTTCGGAGATCTTCGCACCGGTCTACGCCCGCTCTGGCGGGGTCGACGGTCGCGTTTCGATCGAAGTCGAGCCCGGTCTCGCCCACGACGCCGCCAGCACGATCGCGCATGCTAAGCAGCTCTGGGCAAAGGTCGCGAAGCCGAACGTGATGGTCAAGATCCCCGCCACCGTCGCAGGCCTCGAGGCCATCACCGCGGCGACCGCGCTCGGGATCAGCGTCAACGTCACCCTGATCTTCAGCCTCGACCGTCACCGTGCCGTCATCGAGGCCTACCTTGCGGGTCTCGAGAAGGCGCAGGCAGCCGGGATCGACATCTCGACCATCCACTCGGTTGCGTCGTTCTTCGTCTCTCGGGTCGACACCGAGATCGACAAGCGACTCGAGGCCATCGGAACCGCCGAGGCGCTCGCGCTCAAGAGCAAGGCGGGGGTCGCGAACGCGCAGCTCGCCTATCAGCTGTTCGAGCAGGAGTTCGCCACCGATCGGGCGAAGGCACTCCTCGCGCTGGGCGGCAACCCGCAGCGGCCGCTCTGGGCCTCGACCGGCGTCAAGGATCCTGCACTGCCCGACACCTTGTACGTCACCGAACTCGCCGTCGCGGGTGTCGTCAACACGATGCCCGAGAAGACCCTCGAGGCGACCTTCGACCACGCCCCGCTCCATGGTGACGCCGTCACCGGCTCCTACGCCGAGGCCCAGCAGGTGCTCGACGACTTGGCCGCCGTCGGCGTCGACTACGACGATGTGACTGCGCTGCTCGAGAAGGAGGGCGTCGAGAAGTTCATCGTTTCCTGGAACGAGCTGCTCGACACCGTCACCGCGGCGCTCGAGGCCGCGAAGTGACCGTCACGATCGCGGCGACCGGCGCCGCGGCGGACGCGATCGAGCGGGTCGTCCCGCAGCTCGTGTCCGACGGCGTCGCCGGCGCGATCACCGCACAGGACCCGACGCTGTGGGGCGCGGCCGCCGAGGCCGAGGCCACGATCCGCCTCGGCTGGACAGAAGCCGTCGCGGTGTCCCGCGCACTGATCGATGACATCGAGGCGTTGCGCGAGGATCTCGCCGCCAAGGGCGTGCACCGCGTTGTGCTGTGCGGGATGGGCGGATCGTCGCTCGCCCCCGAAGTCATCACGAAGACCTACGGAGTCGCGCTCGTCGTTCTCGACTCGACGGATCCCGAACAGGTGCACGGCGCTCTCAGCGGACCCCTTCAATCAACGGTCGTCGTCGTCTCGTCGAAGTCGGGTTCGACCGTCGAGACCGACAGCCAGAAGCGGGCGTTCGCTGCCGCCTTCGAAGCTGCGGGAATCGACCCGATCGGGCGCATCGTCATCGTCACCGACCCGGGCTCGCCGCTGGACCAGTCGGCCCGTGCCGACGGCTACCGGGTGTTCAACGCCGACCCGAACGTCGGCGGCCGCTATTCGGCGCTCAGCGCCTTCGGCCTCGTCCCGTGCGGTCTCGCGGGCGTCGACGTCGGCCAGCTGCTCGATGAAGCCGACTCAGCAAGCTATTCGCTCGCACTCGACACCGAAGACAACCCGGGCCTCGTGCTCGGGGCGGTGCTCGCGGGCACCCGGCCACTCAAAGACAAGATCGGGATCGTCGCCGACGGCACGCACATCGTCGGTTTCGGCGATTGGGCCGAGCAGCTCATCGCCGAATCCACCGGCAAAGAGGGCAAGGGTCTGCTGCCGGTCGTGCTCGAACTCGACGCACCGGAGCTCGGTCTCGACCTGCCCGACCTACAGGTGATCCGCCTGGTGAAGGACGCCCGCGCCACGCACGAGGTGTCGGCGGGCGAGGTGGAGATCGCTGGCAGCCTCGGCGCTCAACTGCTCACCTGGGAGTACGCGACGGTGGTAGCCGGGCGCCTGCTCGGCATCAACCCGTTCGACCAGCCCGACGTCGAGTCGGCGAAGATCGCCGCTCGCGCCCTGATCGACGACCTCGCGCCTCCCGCTCCCCCGCTCTTCACCGATGGCACCGTCGACGTCCGCGCCGCCGGTCTCGAGCTGCCCGCGGAGCAGACCGTGGATGCGGCCCTCGACGCCCTGCTCGCGACCGTCCCGGCCGACGGCTACCTCGCGGTGCAGGTCTACCTCGACCGGGTCGCCTACCCGGCGCTCGAAGAGCTGCGCGCTTCGTTCGCTGCCCGCATAGGCCGCCCCGTGACCTTCGGCTGGGGGCCCCGGTTCCTGCACTCGACCGGTCAGTTCCACAAGGGCGGTCCGGCGTTCGGTACCTTCTTGCAGATCACCGGAGCGGGCGAGACCGACGTCGAGATCCCCGACAGGCCGTTCACCTTCGGGCAGTTGATCACTGCGCAAGCGGCCGGTGACGCGAGCGTGTTGGCCGACCATGGTCGACCGGTGCTGACACTCACCTTCGGCGACATCCGAGGCGATGGAGAGAGGCTGCGGGAGCTTAGCGGCCGATGACCGTGCCGATCTCTGCGGATTCCAACCCGCTGCGCGTTCCCGCCGACCGACGGCTCAACCGGATCGCCGGGCCGAGCGCGCTCGTCATCTTCGGTGTGACAGGTGACCTGTCGCGCAAGAAGCTCATGCCCGCGGTATACGACCTGGCGAACCGGGGGCTTCTGCCGCCCGGATTCGGTCTTGTCGGGTTCGCTCGACGCGAGTGGAGCGACGAGGACTTCGAGCAAGTCGTGCTCGAAGCGGTCAAGAAGTACGCGCGCACGCCCTTCGACGAAGCGGTCTGGCTCCAGCTCCGCCAGGGGATCCGGTTCGTCGTCGGCGAGTTCGACGACGACGAGGCGTTCGACCGCCTGACCGACACGCTCGCCGCCCTCGATGCCGAGCGGGGCACGATGGGCAACCACGCCTTCTACCTGTCGATTCCGCCGAAGTCATTCCCTCTCGTGACCGAGCAGCTCCGGCGTTCCGGCCTTGCCGAGCAGAAGAACGGATCGTGGCGGCGCGTCGTCATCGAGAAGCCGTTCGGCTCCGACCTGAAGACCGCCCGCGAGCTCAACGACGTGGTCGAGAGCGTCTTCCCGCCCGACAGCGTGTTCCGCAT
>CAZCEE010000186.1:0-5213 GCA_964497165.1 uncultured Schumannella sp.
CGATGCGCAGACGGCTCGCCCGGCGCACCGGGCCGCGAGCCGCGAGCCAGGCGGCCGCGAGGCGCCTGAGCCGCGACAGCTTGCCCGGAGTGATCGCCTCAAACGGATGCCCGTACCGGGTCGACGTGCGGGTCTTCACCTCGATGAAGACGAGGGCGTCACCGTCGAGCGCGACGAGGTCGATCTCACCTTCTGGGCACCGCCAGTTGCGGTCGAGGATCTCATACCCCCGACTCGTCAGAGCGCGTTCTGCGATGCGCTCACCGCGTCTGCCGAGTTCGTCTTTCGCCGCCATGAAGCGAGGGTCGCGGATCCCGCCCGGTCGCGAACCAACAGCGGCCCCAAGTCGGGAGCCCACCGCCGAGTCGCACCTGGGGAGGACTGTCAGATGAGAGTGCTCTCATCTGTCTACCCCCGAACGGGGGCCGGGGTGAGACTCGAACCGAAGCACTCAGCAATTCACGAAGGGGGATTCATGAACAAGCGTCTCATTGGGGGTCTCGCGGGACTCGTCGCGATCGCCAGCCTCGGGCTCGGCATCGCACCCGCGAACGCGACAACGGGAGGGGAGCCCGACGGCGACCTGCATCCGGATGTCGGCCTCATCCTGTTCTACGCCGAAGACGGCCGCTTCCGCTGCAGCGCGACACTGGTGTCGCCGACGGTCGTCGTCACCGCCGCCCACTGCACGGAGGGCACCCTCGGGTCGACCCTCGTGACCTTCGAATCGGTCATCGCCGAGCAGCCGCCGACGGGCTTCCCCGTCGCGGCCGACCCGACCGTCGGCTACACGTCGGCCGAGCTCGCCGCCGCGGGCTACATCTCCGGCACGGCGTACACGCACCCCGAATATTCGGGCTTCACCGACATGGACAACTGGAACGACGTCGGCGTCATCGTTCTCGACGCTCCCGTCGCCTCGTTCGGCGATGGCTACCCCGCCGTCGCACCGGTCGGCACGCTCGACACGATTGCAAAGAGCGACATCTCGAAGACGCTCTTCACCGCCGTCGGCTACGGCACCGAAATGCGCAAGCCCGACGCGGGCCCGCAGAAGCCGCAGCCGATGACCTACCCGCTCCTCCGGCGTTTCGTCGAGATGCCCGGGCAGAAGCTGACTCCGCAGATCCTGCAGACCAACGGCAACCCGAACGACGTGCACGGTACCGGAGGCACCTGCTTCGGCGACTCGGGCGGCCCGGTCTACCTCGGTGATCAGATCGTCGCCGTGACGAGTTACGGCTACACCTCGAACTGCCGCTATCTCGGCGGCTACCAGCGACTGGACATCCCGGTCGTCGCAGACTGGCTCGCGACCTTCGGGGTCTAGCCAGCGGGGGGCGGCCCGCCCTCGGCGCTCAGCGCCGGGGGCGGGGGTCTCGATACACCGCGCTGCGCGCGGCACTCGACCCGCGGGACGAAGGCCCGACTACTCGTCGAGTGCGAGTTCCTTCGGCAGTTCGAGATCTTTGTCGGCCCGCTCTTCGACGTTGACGTCCTTGAAGGTGAGCACGCGCACGCTCTTCACGAAGCGGTCGGAGCGGTAGACATCCCAGACCCACACGTCGTTCATCGTGAGCTCGAAGTAGAAGTCGTTCTCGGTGTCTTTGCGCTCGAGCGTGACCTCGTTGGCGAGGTAGAAGCGCCGCTCGGTCTCGACGACGTAGCGGAACTGGCCGACGATGTCGCGGTACTCCTTGTAGAGCGCCAGCTCGACCTCGCGGTCGTAGTCTTCGAACTCGTCCTCATCCATTCAGACGAGTCTAGCTTCGCTTGGCTACGCGCCGAGGGCCTCGAGGTCGAACAGTCCGGGCTGCTTGAGCCAACTCCAGCGGTGGAGGGGGCTCGCGCCGACCCGCGCGATCCCCGCGTAGTGTTCGGCGCTCGCGTAACCCTTGTTCGAGGTCCACACGTAGCCCGGATGCACGGCGTCGCTGTCGATCATCAGCCGGTCGCGGTGCACCTTCGCCAGAACGGATGCCGCGGCGACAGCTGCGCAGGTGCGGTCAGCCTTCACCTTCATCGTCACCGGGATGGCGCCGTTGATCGCCGGGGTGAGCCAGTCGTGGGAACCGTCGAGAAGCACGACCGCGCCCGTCAGGTCGACACCTTCCTCGCGGATCGCGTCGATCGCACGACGTGCGGCGAGCCCGAGCGCCGCGATGATGCCGATCTGCTCGATGCGTTCGTTCGACGCCAACCCGACGGCCGCGTGCCGGGCCCAGCGCGCGACCTTCGGCTGCAGCTCCTCGCGCTTCGGTTCGGCCAGCAGCTTCGAATCCTTGAGCCCTTCGGGGGCAGTGCGGGTGTCGACATCCACAATGCTCAGCCCCACCGCGACCGGACCGGCGAGCGCGCCGCGGCCCACCTCATCCATGCCGATCACCAGCCGCGCGCCCTCGCGCAGCAGGATGCGCTCGTGCCGGAGCGTGGGGACGGTTGAGGTCATCCGCTGGGGCTCGGTGTCGATTCTGGGGTGGGCGGATCGCCGTCCTGGGGCGTACCGGCGCCCTCCTCGACGCCCGAGAAGACGATCGGGTAGTTGTCGAGCCAGGTCCAGCGGTCGATCGGCCAGGAGATGAGGATGGCGCGGCCCACGACGTGATCGAACGGTACGAACCCTTCGGTGGGTCCGTCTTGGTTGTAGCGCGAGTCGGCGGAGTTGTAGCGGTTGTCGCCCATCACCCAGAGGGAATCCTCAGGAACAGTGACCGCGAAGTCGTCACGGGAGACCTTCGTCACGCCGTCGGGCAGTGTCACGTACAACCCGACCTCGTCGAGCGGCACGCCGTTCACCGTCATCTGTCCGAACTCGTTGCAGCAGGCGACAACGTCACCCGGCAAGCCGATGACCCGCTTGATGAGGTGATCGTTCGAGTCGGGGGCGGTGAGCCCGATGATCGACAGCAGCCAGTCGAAGAACTCGACGACCGGGTTCTGCTCCACCTCCGGCACCGGGGCGAGCCAGCCGCCCGGGTCGCGGAACACCACGATGTCGCCCCGCTCGAGCGGCACGAGGTTCGGCACCAACTCGTTCACGATGATGCGGTCGTTGATGTGAAAGGTGTCTTCCATCGACTGCGACGGGATGTAGAACGACCGGATCAGGAACGTCTTGATCAGGAACGAGATGACGATCGCAGCGACCAGGATGAGGGCCACATCGCGCAGAAACGCGCGCCACCCCGTGAGCTTCCGGCGCTTGGGGCGGGGCCGCTTCTCATCGGTCGCGCCGACCGCGGAGTCGGATTCTGAAGCCGAATCGAACTCGGCGGGCGCGGTGCCCTCGCGCGCCAGCGGCGCATCCTGCTCTGTCATGTCACCCCTGGGTTCCGTGACAGCATATGACGCGCAACGTTACCCGGAGCGCGACTCGCGCGACTTAGGCGTCGCGCTTCTCCTTGATCTTCGCCTTCTTGCCGCGAAGGTTGCGCAGGTAGTAGAGCTTCGCGCGACGCACGTCACCGCGGGTCACGATCTCGATGTGGTCGATGACCGGCGAGTGCACGGGGAACATGCGCTCGACACCGACCTGGAACGAAACCTTGCGCACCGTGAAGGTCTCGCGCACGCCCTCGTTCTGGCGGGCGATCACCACGCCCTGGAACACCTGAATACGCGAGCGCGTGCCTTCGATGATGTTCACGTGCACCTTGACGGTGTCACCGGGGCGGAAGTCGGGGATGTCCGACCGGAGAGAAGCGGCATCGACGTCGTCGAGGATGTGCATGAGGTATCGCTCTCTGCGACCGCCTCAGATCGGGCGCGGTTCAGTGGGGTGGAATCGAGGTCGTGCCCCGGCCGATCGCGAAATTTGCGGCGGCAGGCACTCGGTGGTTCCTCTGAGGCAGAACCGTGCCGGGCACAAACGACCATCTTGCCATAGCGCGAGCCTTCGGGCCAACCGTCGCGTGCCGGCATCCAGCTAGGCTTCTGCGGTGATCGAACTGCGCACCCCGGCCGAGATCGATGAGATGAGGGCTGCCGGCTCCTTCGTCGCCCGCGTACTCGAAGCGACGCGGGATGCCGCAGCGGTCGGCGTGAATCTGCTCGAGCTCGATGCGCTCGCCCACGACATGATCCGCGCCGAGGGTGCGGAGAGCTGCTACATCGACTACCACCCGTCGTTCGGCGGCTCGCCGTTCGGCAAAGTGATCTGCGCATCGGTCAACGACGGGGTGCTGCACGGGCTCCCCCGCGACTACGTGCTGCGCGACGGCGACCTGCTGTCGCTCGACTTCGCCGCGAACGTGAGCGGGTGGGTCGCCGACTCGGCGCTCTCGATCGTCGTCGGCACGCCCCGCGACGCCGACCTGAAGTTGATCGCCACCACCGAGAAGGCCCTCGCAGCCGGCATCGCCGCCGCGGTCGTCGGCAACAAGATCGGCGACATCTCGTCGGCCATCGGCGACGTCGCCCACGCCGCCCGGCTGAAGGTCAACCTCGACTTCGGCGGACACGGGGTCGGCCGCATCATGCACGGCGACCCGCACATCCCCAACGACGGCCGGGCAGGGCGCGGGCTCGTGCTGCGGCCCGGGCTGGTCTTCGCGATCGAGCCGTGGTTCATGCACGGCACCGACAAGATCTACACCGACGCCGACGGCTGGACGCTGCGCAGCAAAGACGGCTCACGTGGCGCGCACGCCGAGCACACCGTTGCGATCACCGACGACGGCCCTGTGGTGCTGACTGCCCGCTCGTCTTAGACGGGCGGAGCCGGCGGGGGTGCCGTCGGCGGGGGCGGTAAGGGCGGGGTTGCCGCCGAGGGTCGCGTCGAGTTGCGCACCGCCGCGAGGGTCGCGATCACGATCGCCAGGACGATGACGACCGGCCAGGTGATGATGGCCAGGCCGAGGGCATCCCCCGAGTGCGACCAGAAGTGCAGCACCAGCAGCCAGGCGATGAACGCGAACTCGACGCTCAGCAGCCATTTCTCGGCGAGCGACACCCCCAGCTCGCGGTGGGCGCGCATGAGCAGCGCGTTCACGACGAGTGAGAGCACGAGCCCCGGGAACACCGCGAACGCGTGAATTGCCCCCGCGAACGAGAACGCCAGCTCGGCGGCGTCGAACACCGCGACCCCGAGGATGCCGACGAGGCTCAACGCCAGGAGCGCTCCGGCGACCGCGAACTGCGCCCACACCCACCCTCGATCACGCACGGTCGGCATCCTCTCGTTCACGGCAGCTCGTCGGCCACCGACGGCAGCA
>CAZCEE010000187.1:0-5192 GCA_964497165.1 uncultured Schumannella sp.
ACGGCTCGATCGTCGCCGACCGTTCGGGTGTCGTGACGCCGTTCGCGATGGTCGCGCTCCAGGAGCGCATGTCGTTCTTCGTGAAGCCGACGCAGGAGGTCTACGAGGGCATGGTGATCGGCGAGAACTCGCGCGCCGACGACATGGACGTGAACATCACGAAAGAGAAGCAGCTCACCAACATCCGCTCCTCCACCTCAGACAACTTCGAGAAGATGACCCCGTCGCGCGAGCTGACCCTCGAGGAGTGCCTCGAGTTCGCCCGCGAGGACGAGTGCGTCGAGGTCACCCCCGAGATCGTGCGCATCCGCAAGGTGGAGCTGGTCGCGTCGGCGCGGGCGCGCAATCTGTCGCGGTCGAAGAAGCAGGCCTAGTTCGTCAACCTTTCACGGCATCCGATACGTCGTTGTGATGCCGGGTCACGCTACGATCCCGGGTATCGAGGCGAGGAGCACCCCATGCTGAAGAAGAGTCTGCGCCCCTGGTTGCTGGCGATCGGGATTGTCCCGCTCGCGCTCACTCTCACCGGATGTTTCGGCATTCCGGGTCTGCCGAATCTGTCGGGCAACGACGGCGGCTCTGACGGCGGAACCGATGGGGTCGACGAGGAACTCGTCGAAGACATCGTCGAGGGCGGTGTTGACGGCGACGTCGACTTCGAGTCGGACTCCCTCCCGGCCGACTTCCCGGTCGGCGACATCCCGTTGGTTCCCGGTGAGGTCGGGCCGAGCATGTCGATCTCGGGCGGCACGGCGTGGACAGTCACGATCTTCACGGCCGACGAGGCGACGGCGGCGTCGGCGCCCGAACTGCTCGAGCAGGCAGGCTTCGTCAACGATGCGGTGTTCTGGGAGAACGAGGAGTATCTCGTCTTCATCATGTCGACCGACGAGGGCGACGACGGCAGATGGTACGTCTACTACCAGATTTCGAGGCAGCAGTGAGCCCCCGGATGCCGCGGGCAGCGGCTGTTGCACTCGGTGCCGTGCTGCTGATCGGGCTCCCGGCGCTCACCGGCTGTTCGATGGTCGAGGGGATCATCGAGCAGCAGACCGGCGGTGATGTCGACCTCGGCGGCAACACGGTGCCTGACGACTTCCCGTCGGCTGTGCCCCTCGCCGAGGGCGATGTCGTCAACGGCTCCAAGATCACCGGGGGCGGCGGCGAGACGGTGTGGAACGTGCTGATGAACGTCTCGGATCCCGCCGCGCCCGACTCGATCGCCGCCCAGCTCGAAGGCGCGGGGTTCACCTCGGCCGGCACGGGTGAAGTCACCGACAGCGGTGGCACGCTCACCTACACGAAGGACAACCTCGTGGTGAATGTGCTGCTCGGCAAAACCGACTCCGGGTGGACCGCGAACTACACCGTCGCTCAGGCGGCGGCGGAATGACCATCCGCGCGATTGCCGCGCCGGCGGCGCTCGCGTTCGCCGCGCTGCTGCTCGTCGGGTGCGCCGCCGGCGCTGATACGGAAACCGACTCGCCCGAGTCCTCCGCGCCGACGCAACCGGCCCCCGATTCCGGAACTGATGGGGAGGTGGCGATTCCGGCGACCTTCCCGCTCGACGAGGTACCGCTCATCGACGGCGACCCGGTATTCGCGGTCGACCTCGGAACCGGCTGGACCCTGATCTTCCCTCGCGACGACTTCGCCGAAGGCTATGGCGAAGCGGCTCTCCTACTCGAGGGTGCCGGCTTCAGCACGGTGGCCAACAACGCGAGCTCGGAGGGCACGTTCGGCCAGTTCACGACCGAGAAGTACACCGTGAACCTGACGGCGACGACCGACCCGACGTACGGTCGATCGGTGTCCTACGTCGTCGTGCTGAACTGAGACTGCAGAGGTGGCCGCGCGCGTCTTCACGCTCGTTCTCGCATTCGCCACGGGCGCGGGGACGGGCTTCGTGCTCACGTTCACACATCGCCACTACGTCGTCGAGTTCGGCGACGTCTCGGTGCCCTTCGGGCTCATCGGGGGTCTCGCGGTCGTGGCGGCACTGTTCGCCGGGATGCGGCTCGCCTTTGATGAGCGCGCCGCGCCGATCGCCGCAGCGGCGGGCGTCATCCTCGGGTCCGCCGTCTTGACGTTGCCCGGCAACAGCGGTTCGCTTTTCATGCCCGACGACCCGGCCGGATATGTCTGGGCATTGGGTCCGACGGTGTTGGCGATCGTCATCATCGGCTGGCCCCGGCGGTCGGTAAGGGTGCCCTAACCAGCCGGCACCCGCCTGTGTTCGTAGAATGAATCACGTGACGTACGTGATCGCCCTTCCGTGCGTGGATGTCAAAGACCGCGCTTGCATCGACGAATGCCCCGTCGACTGCATTTACGAGGGCGACCGGATGCTCTACATCCAGCCCGACGAGTGCGTCGACTGCGGTGCCTGCGAGCCGGTGTGCCCGGTCGAGGCGATCTACTACGAAGACGATCTGCCCGACAAGTGGGCCGACTACTACACGGCGAACGTCGAGTTCTTCGCCGAGGTCGGCTCTCCGGGTGGTGCGGCGAAGGTCGGCGTCATCCCGGGTGACCACCCGGTCGTCGCCGTCCTCCCGCCGCAGGCGCACTGAGCCCGTGCCGCTCGCCCTGCCCGACTTCCCCTGGGACTCGTTGCTGCCGTACCGGGCGACGGCGGGGGCACACCCCGACGGCATCGTCGATCTCGCGATCGGCTCGCCCGTCGACCCGGTCCCCGCTCTCATCCGCGATGCGCTCGCCGCCGCGGGCGACAGTCCCGGCTACCCGCAGACGCAGGGGAGCCCCGAGGTGCGGGCGGCGATCGTCGGGTGGTATGCCCGGCGCGGCGTCGAGATCGACTCGCAGAACACCATCCCGACGATCGGCTCGAAGGAGTTCATCGCAACGCTGCCGACGCTCCTCGGGCTCGGCGCGGGCGACCTCGTCGTCTTTCCGACCGTCGCCTACCCGACCTATGAGGTCGGCGCCCGCATCGCCGGCGCCGACGTGCTGCGTTCCGACGATCCCGACGAGTGGCCGGCGAACACGCGGCTGATCTGGCTCAACAGCCCCGCCAACCCCGGCGGCCGCGTGCACGGTCACGAGTTCCTGCGCCGCGCGGTGGTGCGCGCGCGCGAACTGGGCGCGGTCATCGCGAATGACGAGTGCTACACCGAGCTCAACTGGGAGGGTGCCGAGCCGACCCCGTCGATCCTCGACCCCGAGGTCACGCAGGGCTCGCGGCGGCTCACCCTCGCCGTGCATTCGCTCTCGAAGCGCTCCAACCTGGCCGGTTACCGTGCCGGGTTCGTCGCCGGCTGCAGCGACCTGGTGGGCGAGATCCTCGAGGCGCGCAAGCACGCGGGCCTCATCCCGCCGGCGCCGGTGCAGCACGCGATGGCGGTCGCGCTCGGCGACGACGCCCACGTGCTCACCCAGAAGTCGTTGTACGCCGCGCGTCGCGACCAGCTCGCGGCAGCGCTCATGGAAGCGGGCTTCCGCATCGACGAGAGCCGGGCGGGCCTGTACCTCTGGGCGACGCGCGGCGAGGACTGTTGGGCGACCCTGGCCGCCTTTGCGGAACTCGGCATCCTCGTCACGCCGGGCTCGTTCTACGGCGACGCGGGCCGTGAGCACGTGCGGATCTCCCTCACCGCAACCGACGAGCGCGTCGCCGCCGCGGCCCGGCGATTGGTGCCTTCCTCCAACTGAGAGCGCGCTTTCTTGGGGGGTCCAGGGGGCCCGTGCGCGGCCTCTAGGCTGTAACGGTGAGCGAAACCGATGGGCCCGACACGGCCACGTTCTCCTACGGTGACACGACAGCAAAGTTCCCGATCGTCCATGCCGTCGACGGCCACGACAGCGTCGACGTCTCGACGCTGATGAAGGCCACCGGGCTCTCAGCCCTTGACCAGGGCTTCGTGAACACCGCCTCGACGAAGAGCGCCATCACCTACATCGACGGCGATGCCGGCATCCTGCGGTATCGCGGGTACGCGATCGAAGATCTTGCCCGCAACTCGACCTACCTCGAGACCGCGTGGCTGCTCATCTACGGCGAACTGCCGACGCAGTCAGAGCTCGCCGAGTTCGAAGACCGGATCCGGCACCACACGCTCCTGCACGAAGACCTCAAGACCTTCTTCTCGGCGCTGCCGCACACCGCGCACCCGATGTCGGTGCTCTCGTCGGCGGTGTCGGCTCTGTCGACGTACTACGAAGACTCTCTCGACCCGCACAACGCCGAGATGGTCGAGATGAACACCGTGCGCCTGCTCGCGAAGCTGCCGGTGATCGCCGCCTACGCGCACAAGAAGTCGCTTGGCCAGGCATTCCTCTACCCCGACAACTCGCTGTCGTTCGTCGAGAACTTCCTCAAGCTCAACTTCGGCAACATGGCCGAGCCGTACGAGATCAACCCGGTGCTGGTCAACGCCCTCGAGCGGCTGCTCATCTTGCACGAAGACCACGAGCAGAACGCGTCGACGTCGACGGTGCGGCTCGTCGGCTCGACCGAGGCGAACATGTTCGCGTCGATCTCGGCCGGCATCAACGCCCTCTACGGTCCGCTTCACGGCGGGGCGAACGAAGCCGTGCTGACGATGCTGCGCCAGATCCACGAGTCGGGCGAGAGCGTGCAGAAGTTCGTCGAGCGGGTGAAGAACAAGGAAGACGGCGTGAAGCTGATGGGCTTCGGGCACCGCGTCTACAAGAACTTCGACCCGCGCGCGAAGCTGGTCAAGGAGAGCGCCGACGAGGTGCTCGCCGACCTCGGCGTGCAAGATCCGTTGCTCGACATCGCGAAGGAACTCGAAGAGGCGGCGCTCGCCGACGACTACTTCATCGAGCGGAAGCTGTACCCGAACGTCGACTTCTACACCGGGGTCATCTACAAGGCGATGGGCTTCCCCGCCCGCACCTTCACGGTGCTGTTCGCGATCGGCCGGTTGCCCGGCTGGATCGCCCACTGGCGCGAGGCGGCCACCGACCCGGCGACGAAGATCGGTCGCCCGCAGCAGCTCTACGTCGGCCCCGCAGCGCGGGACTGGCCGACCGGGCGCTGACCGTCGACGTGTTCGTACAGCTCCTCGATGAGCACGGTGTGCGTGTTCCGTCGGCGGAGTTCGACCCGTTCCTCGCGCACCTGACGACCGACGATCTGTTGGGCTTCTACCGGGACATGGTGGTGGTGCGGCGGTTGGATGCTGAGGCGACGGCGTTGCAGCGGCAGG
>CAZCEE010000188.1:0-5187 GCA_964497165.1 uncultured Schumannella sp.
GGCTCGCGCCCCCATCTAGACGACTAGGACCGCGGCTTGGTCAGCCTTGTGTTGGCTAGTTCTGGGCGTTGACGATGAAGGTGACAGCGTCGCCGACGGTGGTGAGGTTCTTGACCTCTTCGTCGGGGATCTTCACATCGAACTTCTCTTCGGCGTTGACAACGATCGTCATCATCGAGATGGAGTCGATGTCGAGGTCGTCGGTGAACGACTTGTCGAGCTCCACGCTGTCGGTCGCGATGCCGGTCTCGTCGTTGATGAGCTCGGCGAGGCCCGCGAGGACCTCTTCGGTGGACAGTGCCATGGTGCTTCTCCTTGGGGTTCGGTGAGGATAAATCTGGCGATGCGAATGACCGGAGTCGATTCTATTAGGCCAGTCGTGCCCAATTAGGGCAGTCGCACGACCTGAGCGCCGTAGACGAGCCCCGCGCCGAAGCCGATCTGCAGGGCGAGCCCGCCGCTCAACTCCGGGTGCTCTTCGAGCAAACGGTGGGTGGCGAGCGGAATGGATGCGGCCGAGGTGTTGCCAGTCGTTTCGATGTCCCGCCCGATGAGCACCTTCTCAGGGAGCTTCAGCAGCTTCGCGAGTTCGTCGATGATGCGCATGTTCGCCTGGTGCGGCACGAACGCGGCGAGATCATCCACGGTCACCCCGGCCACCTCGAGCGCCTGCTTGGCGACCTTCGCCATCTCCCACACCGCCCAGCGGAACACCGTCTGGCCGTCCTGTCGCATCGTCGGCCACGGCTTCACCTTGTCGAGGTACTCCTCGAAGGTGGAGTTCATGCCGACGGCATCCCACTTGGAGCCGTCCGAGCCCCAGACCGTCGCGGAGATTCCGGGCTCGTCGGCCGGGCCGACGATCACAGCGCCCGCGCCGTCGCCGAGCAGGAACGAGATCGACCGGTCTTCGGGGTGCACGTACTGCGAGAGCTTTTCGGCGCCGACGACGAGCACGTATTCGGCCGCGCCGCTGCGGATGAGGGCGTCGGCCTGCGCGATCGCGTAGGTGTAACCGGCGCAGGCGGCGCTGATGTCGTAGGCGGGGGCGGGGTTCGCGCCGACCCTCTCGGCGAGCAGCGCCGCCATCGACGGGGTCACCGCGACGTTGCTGATCGTCGAGACCAGCACGGCGCCGATCTGGTCGGGACGGATGCCGGCTTTCGCGATCGCTTCGTTCGACGCCGTCTCGGCGAGATCGATCGCGTTCACGCCTTTGCTGGCGCGCTTGCGGGTGATGATTCCGGTGCGCTGGCGGATCCACTCGTCGCTCGAATCGATCGGGCCGACGAGGTCGTCGTTGGGCACCGTCAGGTCTCCGCGGGCAGCGCCGAACGAGAGGATGCGGGTGTACTTGGGCCCTTCGGCCTGCTTCAGCGTTGTCATGCGATCCTTGTCAGCTCTGCTCAATGCTCTGCGACTCGATGAGGGCGATGGCGGCGGGGATGTCGTCGGGCGTCTTCACCGCGACGGTGGGCAGGCCTTTCAGGCCGCGTTTGGCGAGACCGACGAGGGCGCCGGCCGGGGCGAGTTCGACGAGGCCGGTGACTCCGGCTTTCTCGAAGGCCGTCATGCAGAGGTCCCAGCGCACCGGGTTCGCGACTTGCCCGACGAGCAGGTCGACGAAGGCGGCGCCGGAGGCGACGGTGGCGCCGTCCTTGTTGCTCCAGATGGTCGTTGCCGGGTCGGTGACGCTGACGCCGGCGGCAGCCTCGCGGAGGCGCTCGACAGCGGGCTGCATGTAGCGCGTGTGGAACGCGCCGGCGACCTGCAGCGGGATGACCCGCGCGCCTGCGGGCGGGTTCTCGGCGAGTGCGGCGAGGGCGGCGAGGTCGCCGGCGACGACGAGCTGCCCGCCGCCGTTGTAGTTCGCGGGGGAGAGGCCGAGCTCCTCGAGCTTCGCGAGTAGCTCGCTTTCGTCGCCGCCGATGACGGCGCTCATGCCGGTCGCCTCAAGCGACGCCGCCTGCGCCATCGAGCTGCCGCGTTCGCGCACCAGAGCGAGGGCGTCGGCTTCGGTGAGGATGCCCGCTGCGGCGGCAGCGGCGAACTCACCGACAGAGTGACCGGCGACGCCCGCGAGGCGATCGCGGTTCCCGGCCAGAGCGCCGAACGCGAGCAGCGACGCCGCGACGATGAGCGGCTGCGCGACCGCGGTGTCGCGGATCGTGTCGGCGTCGGAGACCGTCCCGTGTGCGACCAGGTCGAGCTTTGCCGCCTCCGCGAGGGCACCGAGGTGCTCGGCGAAGCGGGGCTCAGCGAGCCAGGGTTCGAGGAATCCGGGGGTTTGCGATCCCTGGCCGGGGGCTACGACGACGACACTCACGAGACACCATCTTGCCTCGAATCCCGCAGCGGTGCCGCGCGACGGTCCGACAGGTCCGGCATCCGGATCTTGGCGGTTCTCTACAGCCCCTCAGGGGGCAGGTGGCCGCGCGACGAGCAGTTCGCCGGCACCCCGCACGGTGACCGTGCCGTCGGCTGCGGGCAGCAGGAAGGTCGAACCTGCCGAGGCGGCCACCCCAGCGATCACCAGGTCGCCGCGGGTCACGACGAGGATCGCGAAACCCGGTGCCACCTCGACCTCGCCAGCGACGGGCAGTCGCTCGAGGCGGAAATAGGGGTCGGCGTCGGCGGGGAACACCGACCCCGAGACCGGGGCGGGATGGATGAGTCCCCGCAGATCCTCGGCGTTGCGGGCCAAGCGGGTCACGGCTCGCAACGCGACATCGAATCCGAGGCCGAGGTGACCCGCCAGGGCGCCGTCGATCTCGAAACCCTGCCACTCGAGCAGGATCGACAGGTCTTCGGGTTGCTGCAGTTCGAGCAGCAGCACGCCGGCGCCGATCGCGTGCAGTTCGCCGGGGGGAACCCAGACGACGTCGCCGGGTGCGACCGCCGCCTCGTGCAAGAGGCCGAGGAGGGTGGCGACATCCTGGGCGGCGACGAGCGCGGCCAGTTCATCCGCGTCGACGTCACGCTTCAGGCCCACGTGCACCGTGCCGCCGACGAGGATGTACCAGGCCTCGGCCTTGCCGTGCGCGTGTCCCAGATGGTGCGCGGCGAAGTCGTCGTCGGGATGCGCGTGCACCGGCAGACGCTGACCGGCGTCGAGCAGTTTCACGAGCAGGCGCAGGTCGGAGCCCCAGCGACCGACGTGAGCAGGGCCCAGCCAGTGCACGGGATCCGTCTCGACGGCGTCGCGGAGCAGCCGGCCGTCGGCGAGGCGCGTGAGGCCCAAACTCGGCTCGCCGAAGATCGTCGTCGTCGAGCCGATCCAGTCCTCGGGCTCCCGGTCGGCAGCGGGCGGCTCGCCGCGGAACTCCGTGATGCGGGCGCCGCCTCGGTAGAAGCGTTCGGGAGGTCGGTTCGACGGCACCCGCACAATCACGGGGTCGGTCGCTCTCGGGGAATTGCTGCGAGGAAGCCGCCGACGAAGGTGTCGCCGAGCCCGATCGTCGTCGGAGTGTCGGTCTCGATCACATATGCCGGTACCCCGGTGGCGGGGAGTTCGCGTTCGACGTGAGCGACGACATCCGCCCCGCCGGTGTGGCGTGGAAGGTCGGCGGTCGCGGCGAAGTCGGCGGCGGTGTGACCATCGCCGAGTCGGTAGCGGGTCGCCGCCATGCGCACGGCACTGTCGAGCGCTGCGCGGTAGTTCGCCGCGTTCGGGCCGATGGCGATCGCCCAGTACCGGGTGTGGACGACGAGAGCCGGGGCGGGGATGAGGGCGTGCGCCTCGCCGAGCACCCGCTCGACGTCCGCGGGATCGAGCAGGTCGACCTGCCGCGCCACGTATTCCTGCAGTTCGTCTTCGTTCATGCTGTAGACGTCGATGCGGGGCAGCAGGCGCGCGCGCGCGATGTGCGCAAAATCGCGGTGGTAGAAACCGGCGTCTTCGTAGAACAGCAGAGCGTCCGGGGGGAGGCTCCGCAGAGCCTCCTCGAGGGTGTCGAGACGGCTCTCGAGGAGATCACCGTCGGTCATCGTGTTGAAGCCCGAGACGAGGAAGACGTCGGCGGTTTCAAGCGCTGCCGACAGGTCGTCGCTCAACCGCATCTCACGATTCGGCGGGTCGTTCGCGAAGATCAGGCGGTTGGGCTGCGGGGCGATGAGCTCCTCGTCGCCGATCCGCACCCGAGTGCCCGCCGGGTACTGCACGATGAGGTGCGGGTCGAGTGTGTCCCGCGTGGCGCTTGAGATGTAACGCGTCGAGGCCTGCAGCAGCCGTCTGACGTTGTCGTCGATGCTCACCAGGTGCTGAACGCTCGGGATGCCGAGGCTGTCGAGCGCGATCCCCGCTCGAACACCGGTGCCGCCGAGGGTGATCGCGGTCTCGAAGCGCGCGGCGAAGGCCTCGACGATCGCCGAAGACTCGACGAAGCGTTCGCCTCCCGACCCGCTCGCGAGGAACGCGAGGATCACCGCGACGAGGGAGCGCTCGTCGACGATCGGCGTCGTGGCGAAGAGTTCGTCGCGGCGGATGAGGTGGTCGCGGGCGAGCCGCTCCAGCACGTCCGCATCCCAGCGAATCTCGAAATCGACGGTTCCGCCGAGTCCGAGCACGATGTCGCCCACGCGTATCAGTAGAGCACCGACTAGTAGAGCGGAGCTTTGCCTGCGGCGTCGAAGAGATCGATCTTTTCGGCAGCGGTGACCTTCATCGCCGCGATCGCCTCGGGCTGGATCGCGTTCGGCTCGCGCAGGCGCTTGTCGATGCCGAGGATCTCGCGCATGCGGTCGTGGTACGAGACCTTGATGTCGCTCGAGATGTTGATCTTGTTGATTCCGAGTTTCACCGCGCGGCTCAGTTCGGCGTCGGGGTTGCCCGAGCCGCCGTGCAAGACGAGCGGGATGCTGACGGCCGCCTTGATCTGCTCGAGCAGGTCGTGGCGCAGCTCCGGGTTCTTGTCCGACGGGTAGAGGCCGTGCGAGGTGCCGATCGCGATCGCGAGGCTGTCGACGCCGGTCTCCTTCACGAAGCGCACGGCATCCGCCGGATCGGTGTAGATGATCTCAGCGGCACCCGATTCGCCGTAGCTATCGTTCGCGCCGATCGTGCCGAGTTCACCCTCGACCTGGATGCCGACCGCGTGCGCAGCCTCGACGACCTTGCGGGTGAGGGCGACGTTCTCGTCGAACGGCTTGAGCGAGGCGTCGATCATCACCGACGTGAAGCCGGCGTGG
>CAZCEE010000189.1:0-4359 GCA_964497165.1 uncultured Schumannella sp.
CTTGCACCGGACGAGGTTTACCTAGCGAGCCCGATCACTCGGGCCCCTGGTGGTCTCTTACACCACCGTTTCACCCTTACCTGCTCCCGAAGGAGCAGGCGGTCTGCTCTCTGTTGCACTTTCTCGCGGATCACTCCGGGTGGGTGTTACCCACCGCCCTGCCCTGTGGTGCCCGGACGTTCCTCGGCATCCACCGAAATGGATGACGCGACCGTCTGGCCGGCCCGTTTGCGCTCCCAGGCTACCGGAACAGGCTCAGGGTGCCTCGGGCCGCGCGAACGACAGCTTCTTGTCCATCGACTCGTTCGCCATCCGGTCGGCGCGGGCGTTCTCGGCGCGCGGGATCCACTCGAATGCCACCGGTGTGCCGATCAGCAGGTCGCGCGCCTCGGCAGCGAGGTTCGCCATGTCGGGATGCTTGATCTTCCACCGCCCGCTCATCTGCTCGACCACGAGCTTCGAGTCGAGTCGAATCCGCAGTTCGGCGTTCGGGTCGATTGCGAGGGCGCGGGTGACGCCGGCGATCATCCCCGAGTATTCGGCGACGTTGTTGGTGGCCACCCCGACGTACACCCCGAGTTCGGCGAGCACCTCCCCGGTGGCTTCGTCGATCACGACCGAACCCCCGGCGGCGATCCCCGGGTTGCCGCGCGATCCGCCGTCGGCTTCGACGATGAGCCGCCGACTCACAGCCCCGACTCCGCAGTGCGGACAAGAACGGCGCTCGAATCGGGGCAGAGGATGACGTCGTCGGGCTCCGCCGCGCGGATCTTCGTCATGTCGGTCGCGGCGAGCGCCACCCCGCTCGCACTCGACACCCCGCCGCGCAGATGCGACGCGCCTGTGCCGTACCGCTCGCGCTGCTTCTCGTAGAGCGCGAGCAGGTCGGCGGAGATTTTCGCCGCCACTGTCTGCCGATTCGCGGCGGCATGCGCTCGCTCCCCCTCGATCTCGGCGAGAGCGGCATCCCGAGCAGCTGTGGCTTCGGCGATCGAGGTCGACAGGGCCGCGAGGTCGCCTTTGGTGGCGGAAAGGGCGCCTTCACGTTCCTCGAGCGTCTCCATGACCGCGAGCTCGATGTCTTCGAGATCGCTCTTGCGCCGCCCGAGGGATTCGAGCTCCTGCTCGAGCGCTGCGACGTCTTTCACCGACGCGCTCGTCCTCAGTCGTTCGGCGTCCCGGGCGATGCGCGCCTGCACGACCTCGACGTCGGATTCGGTGCGCTTCAGCTCGAGCCGCACGTCTTCGACGGCCCCGGATTGCTCGGCCCGGGTGCGCTCCAGCTCGCCCCTCTTTGCGGTGAGGGTATCGACGACCTCCCGCTCGGGCAGCTTCTCGGAGCGCCGTGCGAGCTGCCGCAGTTTCGTGTCGAGTGCCTGCAGATCCAGCAGCAGCGCCTGATCCTCGGGGGCGGCCTTCAGGCCCATCGGTTCCTCATCCTCATCAGACTCATCAGACTATGGCGAAGTCCCACGGGTCGGTGCGCAGGTCGCTCACCGTCACCTCGACGCCCGGCAGGGCATCCCGCAACTGCGTCGCCGCCACCTCGAGCCACAACCACTCGCTCGCCCAATGCGACACATCGACGAGTGCCGGTCCGCGCGCAACCCGCGCGTTCTCGCGCGCCTCGGACGCCGGGTGGTGGCGGAGGTCGCTCGTGATGTAGACGTCGGCGGCGAGCACGTCGGGCAGGGCGAGGTAGGCGTCGCCCGCGCCGGCGCACAACGCGACCCGAGTCACGGCGCGGTCGTACTCCCCCGCGACTCGGATGCCCTGTGCGGTGGCGGGGAGGATGTCGGAGAGCCCGCGCGCGAGTCGACCGAGCGTCGTCGGCTCAGGCAGGTCGCCGACCCGACCGATCCCGTGCGCGGCGTTCACCGCTGACGGCACGAGCGGACGCGTATCGTGCAGCCCGAGGCGGTCGGCCAGGACAGCCGAGGTGCCCGAGGTGACGACATCCGCGTTGGTGTGAGCCGCCAGCAGTGCGCAGCCCGCCCGAATCAGGCGGGCGAGCACGGCACCCTTGTACCGGGTCTCGGCGACCGTCGTCACGCCGCGCAACAGCAACGGGTGGTGAACGATCAGCAGGTCGGCCCGCACGTCGATCGCCTCGTCGACGGTGTCGAGAACCGCATCGACGGCGAGATGGATGCGGCGCACCTCGGCCGCAGGATCCCCCGACAACAGGCCGACGGCATCCCAGGGCTCCGCGCCGGCGATCGGCCAGAGCGCCTCGACGCACGTCTCGACGTCGGCGAGGGTGGACCCCGTGGTGGTCATCCGTTCAGTCTAGGAGCGCGCGTTCCTGTCGACGGATCGCCGGAACTGCGGTGACGAGCGGCAGCAGGATGCCGAGCACGAGCGCGGCGAGCACACCGACGTCGCTCGTCAACAGCGGGTCGCCCTCGCCGAGGCCGAGGAGGGGGAGCAGGTAGCCCTGCCAGTCGAGACCGGGTAGCGCGGCGGAGGTGAGCCCGAAGCCGATCGCGCTGATGACGACGAGCCCGACCAGGTTCGCCCACCGCACCGCCGGGTAGATGCCTCCGCGACGAAGCAGCGACTCGGCGTCGAACCCTCGGCGGCGGATCATGATCTCGGCGGCGAAGATGCCCGCCCAGGCGGCGACCGGCACGGCGATCGTGGTCGCGACGTCGCGGATGAGCCCCCGGGCGTCGTCGGCGAGGAAGACGAGCGCCGCGGCGGCGGCGAGCACGAGGATTCCGGCGATCACCGTCGTCACCGAGCGACGGGCGCGCACGCCGAGCGACTGCAGCGCGAACCCTCCGGAGTAGATCGTCAGCACGACGCCCGAGAGCAGTCCGAGCGCGAGCGCGGCGATGAGCGGGGCGGGGTACCACAGCGGCAACAGCGCCGCGATCGTGTAGAGCGGGTTGGTCGCGAGCCCGTCGGCGATGAGCGGGTCGGACGCGGCGAGCAGGGCACCCCAGGCGATCAGGATGAACGCCGGCAGTGTCGCCCCGAACGTCGCCCAAAGCATCGTCGAGCCGCCGTCGCTCTCGGTGCGTTGGTAGCGCGCAACGTCGGCACTCGAGTGCACCCAGGCGAGTCCGACGAAACTGAACACCAGCACGACGCCGGTGACGAGCAGCGTCCACGGTCCGTCATCGATGCCCTGCGCCGCAGTCAGGTTGAGCCGCGGGAAGGTGAGCACGACGACGCCGACCACCAGAAGCGCGGTCAGGATGCTCAACACCAGCTGCACCCGCGCGATCAGGCCGTAGCCGAAGATCGCGACGACGAATGCGAACACGAAGCCGGCGCCGAGTCCGACAAGAGTCCAGATCAATTCGCCGAGACCCGCGTCGAGTCCGGCATCGACGAGCACCCGGGCGACCCCCACGGCGAGAATCCACAGCAGGGCGCCACCCCAGAACACCCGGGAGACGAGGGCGAGGACCGCGGGCACACCGTTGCCGACGATGCCGAACGTCGCGCGCGACACGATCATCGTGGGCTGTCCGCTCCACTTGCCCGCGAGGGTTGCCAGCCCGAGCGGCAGGAACGACAGCGCGACACCGATGAGGATCGCGACGAGCGCCTGCCGCAAGCTCATCCCCAGACCGAAGAGCACGGCGCCGAGCGACAGCGACACGACCGACGAGTTCGCGGCGAACCAGAGCCAGAACAGGCGGGCGGCGCGTCCGGCCCGCAGGTCGAGCGCCGTCGGCTCTGGTCCCGCCGACTCGACGAGGAGCGCCGGATGCGACTCCAGCTGTTCGTCGACGAGTGCGTGTTCGTGCTCGTGCTCGGCGAGCCTCACCGTGGGAATCGGCTCGGACGGCGGGGCGATGACGTGCACCGATCCCGTCGAGTCGACGGCGATCGCGCCCGTTCCGAAAGCACGGTCGACCTCGTCGACGTCGTCATCCTCATAGGGAGGAGGGGCCGATTCGCTTGGCCCGAGGTGGTCTGGCTGCAGGTCGTCCGGGTGCAGGGTGGGGACCGCACCCGTCGAATGGCCGAGGAGAGACTCGAAGTCGCCGGGCGGCGGAGCGAGCTCACCGAGCGGGTGTGCGACTTCCGATGTCGGGTCGTACGGCGGAATCGCTGCGGGCTCCAGGCCGATCGGCGGCGGCAGGTGCGCGAAGTCACCAGGCGGCGGCAGGTCGACGGCGGCAGTGACCGGCGGAAGGTCGAACGCGGGCGTCGCCGGCGGCGGCACGAGTGGCGAGACGGCGATCGTCCCGGTCGTCGGAGCCGGTGGTTCGACGAGTGGGGGCGGGGCGACGAAAAGGGGCTCGACGAGCGGTGGGGGCGCAGGCTCCCCGAAAGCGGCGGCACCCCAAGTCGGCGGCTCGGCCGGCTCCTCTTCGACGGGCACCGGCTCGACAAACACCG
>CAZCEE010000189.1:4459-5179 GCA_964497165.1 uncultured Schumannella sp.
GTTCGTTAGGTGCCGGTTCGTTAGGTGCCGGTTCGTTAGGTGCCGGTTCGTTAGGTGCCGGTTCGTTAGGCGCCGCGAAGCCTTCGGGCGGCGTCGGGCGCATGAACGTCGGGGGCGACGGGAACAGCGCGGCGTCCGGATAGGGCGACGTTTCGGGAGCGATGGGATCATTCGCCGCCGGAGTGACCGGAACGGGCGTCGAAGGCGGGGTCGCGACGGCGCGGGCCTCGTCGGCACGGCGGCGCAGCTCGCTCTCGAGCCGTTCGATCGCCTCGAGCGTGGGACTCAATGACGTCTCGATCGTCGGGGTCGCGATGCTCGGTTCGTCGCTCGGCGCCTCCTCCGATTCGACCGGGGCGGGCTCATCGACCGGGACGGGCTCTTCGACCGGGGCCGGCCGCGGGATCGGGTGGAGCACCGGCGGGATGATCGAAATGGGTGAGGTGTACGCCGCAACTTCGGCCGCCATCGCCGCGGCCAGTGCGTCGTCGTCGAAGTCGGCGCCTTCGCCGTCGGCCCCGGGCGGCGTATAGGTCGACCGGCGCACACCGGAGGGCACGTAGGGCTCGGGGTCGTCCCCCGGTCCGCCATTGCCCGGTGGTACGTCAGTCATGCTCAGATTCTAGGCGCGAGGGGTCGTGAGAGCAGCGCGACGAGCCGAAACCAGCACGGCGAGTCCGATCAGCACGAGCCCGAATCCGACCCAGCCGAGGGCCGAAA
>CAZCEE010000190.1:0-5168 GCA_964497165.1 uncultured Schumannella sp.
TTCTTCACGATGATCGGCACGCTCGTGCAGGGCCGCGTCTCGCTCGACGGTGCCGCCGTCATCGCCAGCAAGCTGGCCCTGAAGATCGCGATCACCTACGGCTCGGAGCGGCGTCAGTTCGCCGACGGCCCCAACGGTGAAGAGATCGTGCTGCTCGACTACCAGCGTCACCAGCGCCGGCTGCTCACGCGTCTGGCGACGACGTACGCGATGTCGTTCGCCCACGAACGGCTGCTCGAGACCTTCCACTCGGTGTTCAGCGGCGAGAAGGCGACGGATGCCGACCGCCAAGAGCTCGAGACCCTCGCTGCGGCGCTCAAGTCGTTCTCGACCTGGGCGGCGCTCGACATCCTTCAGGAGTCGCGCGAAGCGTGTGGCGGCGCCGGTTTCCTTGCCGAGAACCGGTTCACCCAGTTGCGGCAGGACCTCGACATCTACGTGACCTTCGAGGGCGACAACAACGTGCTGCTGCAGCTCGTCGCGAAGCGCCTACTCGCCGACTACGCGAAGGGTTTCAAGAACGCGGATGCCGCAGCCATCGCGGGCCTCGTCGCCGCGCAGGTGGGTGAGGTGGCGATCAACCGCTCCGGGTTGCGGTCGTTCGTGCAGAGCGTCGCCGACTTCGGGTCGCGCGCCCGTTCGATCGGCTTCGTGCGCGGGCCGGAGGCGCAGCGCCAGCTGCTGACCGACCGGGTGCACACCATGGTCGCCGAGATCGCGGGCCGGCTGAAGGGCGTCAGCAAACTGCAGACCCTCGAGGCCGCGGCGCTTTTCAACGCGAACCAGAACGAGCTCATCGAAGCCGCCTACGCGCACGCCGAGTTGCTCGAATGGGAGGCGTTCAGCGACGCGGTCGACGGGATCTCCGACCCCGGCACGAAGCAGGTGCTCACCTGGCTGCGCGACCTGTTCGGCTTCACACTCATCGAGAAGCACCTCGCCTGGTACCTCATCAACGGTCGGCTCTCGACTGCCCGGGCCGTCGCGATCACCGACTACATCGACGACCGCCTGCTGCCGCGCCTGCGCACGCACGCGCTCGACCTCGTCGACGCGTTCGGCTTCGCGCCCGAGCACCTGCGAGCACCGATCGCAACCGGTGCCGAGAAGCAGCGGCAGGATGAGGCCCGCGCGTACTACGCCGACCTGAAGGCGTCAGGCAAGGCCCCCGCCGAGGAGACCGCGCCCCCTCAGGGTTAGGCGCGGGGGAGGGCCGCCGCGACCAGGGTGGCGAGTTCGGCGGGTTTGCTCAGCATCGGCCAGTGCCCGGTCGGCAGCTCGACGATCTCGAAACTCTTCATGCCGGCGAGCTCGGCGACGTAGGGATGCCCTTTCGCCATGAGGTCGCGCAGGGTCGCCTCCGACATCTCACAGGTGATCACCGTCACGGGCACGTCGTAGCGCCGCGGGTCACTGAGCACCTGCTTCTCGGTCGCGACTTTCTCGGGGATCGGCAGCGCACGAGCCTCGAAGGCCGCCCAGCGTTCATCGTCCATGTCGACGACTGACTCGTCGTCGAACTCGTCGCGAGGTGGCAGCGGCACCATGCCGTCGACCGCCGTGAACGCGTCATTGATCATGCCGCCGTCACCGAGGGGGCCGGAGTCGACGTAGATCACCTTCGCGATGCGGTCGGGACGCGCATCCACGACGGCATGCGCGACCGCCCCGCCACCGGAATGCCCGACGAGCACGACGGGGCCGGCCGTGGCATCCACGAGGCCGACGACGTAGTCGGCTTGGTCGTGCAGCCCCACGCCAGGGTCGGCGGGCACCAGGCCGGGCAGGGTGATCGGTCTCGGCTCGTGCCCCGCTGCGCGAACCGCGGGCACCACCTCGTCCCACGCGGAGGAGTCGAGCCAGAAGCCGGGGATGAGGATGACGTCCATCGCCCCAGGTTAAGCAGCACCCCCGTCACCGGGCCAGGTTCAGACGACCCCCGAGACGCCGAGCAGCGTGCCGATCAGGAAGGTCGCGCCGAGTGCGAGGGTCCCACCGATCACGACCCGCAAGGTGGGGCGCAGCCACGGGCTTCCGCCGATCCACGCGCTCAGGGCGCCGGTCGCGGCCAGGGCGGCGAGCACGGCGGCGAAGGTCAGCGGAATGCGGATGGGCTCCGGCAGCAGCAGGATCGCGGCGAGCGGCAGCAGGGCGCCGAGCGTGAAGGCGAGCGCCGACGCACCGGCCGCATGCCAGGGGCTGACGACATCCGCTTCTCGGATGCCGAGTTCGGCCTCGAGGTGAGCTCCGAGCGCGTCGTGCGCCGTCAACTCGACCGCCACCTGCCGCGCCGTCTCGGGGGAGAGGCCCTTGGCGGCGTACAGCCCGGTCAGCTCGTCGAGCTCCTCCTCGGGCATTTCGAGCAGCTCGCGGGTCTCTTTCGCGATGAGTGCGCGCTGGCTGTCGCGCTGGCTGCTGACCGAGACGTATTCGCCCAGCGCCATCGAGATCGCGCCGCCCACGAGTCCAGCGGCACCGGCCGTCAGGATGGGTGCGAAGGCGGGAGTCGCTCCGGCGACGCCGCCGACGATCGCCGCGACCGACACGATGCCGTCGTTCGCACCGAGCCCACCGGCGCGCAGCCAGTTGAGCTTGTGCGCGATGCCGGGTACATGCGGCTCATCGGGGTGCTGAGTGTCAGACATGGGATCAAGTTGAACACCGCCGGTCTCACCGCGCCAGCAAGGTCAGGCTCCGCTCACTGCGTCGGCACGGTGTCGGTCGCGTAGAGCGGAAGCTCGACGATCGCCGTCGTGCCGGTCTTGCCGTCGGACCGCAACTCGATGCGCCCGCCCATGCGTGTGACGAGATCACGCACGATCGGCAGACCGAGACCGGTGCCGGGCACGAACTCGTTCTTATCGGTGACCCGGTGGAAGCGTTCGAAGACCTTCTCGAGTTCGCTCGGAGGAATGCCGCGGCCGGTGTCGACCACCTCGATGCGGGCGAAACCGTCGAGTCCCGACGAGAGGGCGATGCCGACGCGACCGCCGGGCGGGGTGAACTTGATCGCGTTGGCGATGAGGTTGACGAGGATGCGGTCGAGCCCGCGACGGTCGCCGACGATCACATAGTCGTCACCCTCCGCCACCGTGATCGTGACGCGGGCGCGACCCGCGATCGTCGACAGCTCGTCGACACGGTCATTGACCGAGGATCGCAGGTCGATGGCGGTCGGTTCGGTGGAAGGCAGGCCGGCTTCCCGCGACACGTCGAGCAGGTCTTCGACCAGATCGGCGAGCCGCCGGGCGTTGCGCATGATGATCTCGACGCTCTTTCGCTCGCTCTCCGGGAGGTCGGCGTCGGCTAGCTCCTCGGCGTATCCGAGGATGCTCGTGACGGGCGTGCGCAGTTCGTGGCTCACCGACGAGACGAACTCGTCCTTTTGCGCGGCAAGTGCCCGCAACCGATCTGCGGCTTCCCGCTCGTGCACGAAAGCGTCGGCGAGCGCGCGCGCGGCCTTGCTCTGCTCTGTGATGTCGATCGCCTGGATGAGCAGGAGATGCTTGTCCCCTGCGACCGGACTCACGGTGAGATCGAGGTACACGCCTCCCGGGAACTCGATCCCGGCCGCCCCGTCGCGGCCGGCCGCGATGAGCGCCCCGAGCTGCGCTCCGTCGACGGCCGTCGTCTCGCCGTCCGCGGTCAGCCAGGAGGCGAGCATCCGTTTGCCGTTCGGATTCGATTCGACGACGCGATAGCCGCCGCCGTCGTCATGGCGAACAACGATGAAGCCGGCGTGCGCGCTGACGATGGCGCCCCGCAACAGCTGCTCTCTCGCACTGAGCCGGAGGTAGAGGTCGGTTCGATCGTCCTGAGCTACGGCAAGCGGAAGCAGGGACACGCCGAGGCTCAGCGTGAAGATTTGGATGAGTCCGACGAGCAGTTCGCCATCTCCAGCCGATGCATTCGCAAAAGATCCCCTGCCGAGGAAACTCATGATGGCGACCGTGACGCTGACCAACGCCACTTCGACGAGGGTGACCCCGGCGGTGAAGCGGAACGCCGTCCAGGCAAGCGCTGGGAACGACAGAAACGCGAGCGGCAGATGCGGGAGGGCCCCGAACGCGATGCCGATAATGCCGCCGAGTAGCAGCAGCTGAAGTGTGAGCTCGAGTGGTCGGTGCGGGATGAAGGACGAGCGTGGCACCACCGCCAGCACACCGATGAGCAGCACCGAGCTGCCGTGGGAGGCGGCCACGTGCGCCGCCGTAGTGAAGAGGTCGCTCCCGGTCAGCGCCACGATTGCGCCGACCAGCATCCCGATGGCGCCGGCTCCTGCGGCGGTCGCGAAGATGAAGCGGACGCTGTCGGCACTTCGGAAGCGGTGACCCGGCCGACGCTGGTAGTGCATGATCGCCACGACCAGCCAAGCTTCGACGGCGTTCGCGAACCCGAATCCGATCGCCACCCACCAGACGGTTCCGGCGACCAGGTTGGCGGCGGCGGTGACCAACATGATCAACCCGGCGACAGCGAAGCCCCGCCCCCGAGCCGCGAAGACGGCGAACACCGAGATCCCCGCCGCCGGCCACCACGGCGCGGTCGACGACCCGGCGAACCGCAGTTCGGCGGACACGACGCTCGCGACGAACACCAGAACGAGCAGAAGCGCGATCCAGATCACGTACCGCGTCGCCGTTTGACGGCGAATTGCTGCCGTCAGACTGTCCCGGTACATGGGTCCCCCACCCGTCGCGCCGTCGCGAATATACTGCGACCGTAGTCGCGCCGTCCCGCATCTGGCGACGCCAATACAGGGGGTGTCGCATGGGCAACGTTGTCGTCGTGGAAGACGATGACGACATCCGCATGCTCATCGTGCGACGGCTGGAGCGAGCCGAACATGAGGTGCGATCCGCCGTCGACGGGATCGATGGCCTCGAGCTGATCCGCGATCGGATGCCCGACGTCGTCGTTCTCGACTGGATGATGCCCCGCCTTGACGGGTTGGGGGTCGTCGAACACCTCGCGGCGGATGGCGCGCCCCGCCCGAGGATTCTGATGCTCACCGCCCGCAACCAGCAGTCGGATATCGATCGAGCGCGTGCCGCCGGAGTAGACGACTTCCTCGTGAAGCCGTTCCTCGGCCCCGATCTACTCGCCGCCGTCGACGCGCTGCTTCCGACGACCTGAGCGGGTCCGCGAACGAGGAAACCCCCGCGACG
>CAZCEE010000191.1:0-5160 GCA_964497165.1 uncultured Schumannella sp.
CGCCACCCCCTGCGGGGCAATCGTCACGACGACACCGGTCGGCTCGGGTACCGACAGGTTGAAGAACGGGCCCGCGACCGGGTTGCCCGATCCGGCGACCTGGCTGTACTTGTCGGCCCAGCCGGCGTACCAGACCCAGGTGTCGATGGCGGCGTCGATCTGCTTCGCCGCAGCGGCAGCCGAGGCGCCCTCCGACAAACGGATCTCTTCGACGAACTGGTCGCGACGCCCTTCGAGCAGTTCGGCGATGCGGTACAGCACCTGGCCGCGGTTGTAGGCCGTCGCGCCCGCCCAGCCGGAGTGTGCACCGCGGGCGGCGACCACGGCATCCCGAGCGTCTTTGCGGGAGGCGAGCGCAGCGTTCGCGAGGAACGCGCCCTTCGGGGTCACGACCTCATAGGTGCGGCCCGACTCGCTGCGCGGAAACGCCCCGCCGATCGCGAGCTTGTAGGTCTTGGGGACGCTGAGCCGGCTCACGCGCCCGCTCCCTTCCGCGAAGGGTCGCTCTTGGGGGCTTTGACCCCCCGCGACTGCCCCAAACGCGACCCCTCGGCAGAGGCAGAGGTCAAATACGCAGCGAGACCGTGGCGGCCGCCCTCGCGGCCGTAGCCCGACTCCTTGTAGCCGCCGAAGGGCGACGCCGGGTCGAAGCGGTTGAAGGTGTTCGCCCAGATGACGCCGGCGCGCAGTTTGTCGGCGACGGCGAGGATCTTCGAGCCCTTGTCGCTCCAGATGCCCGCCGAGAGACCATAAGGGGTGTTGTTCGCCTTCGAGATCGCTTCGGCCGGCGTGCGGAACGTGAGCACCGACAGCACGGGTCCGAAGATCTCTTCCCGCGCGATCGTCGACGAGGTCTGCACCCCGGTGAAGATCGTCGGGGCGTACCAGAACCCGTTCTTCGGGATCTCGCACGGCGCGCTCCAGCGCTCGGCGCCTTCCTGCTCCCCGATCTCCGACAGCGCGCGGATGCGGTCGAGCTGCTCGCGGGAGTTGATCGCCCCGATGTCGGTGTTCTTGTCGAGCGGGTCGCCCATGCGCAACGTCAACAGCCGCTCCTTGAGCCGCGCCACGACGTCGTCGTGCACGTTCTCTTGCACGAGCAGCCGACTGCCTGCGCAGCAGACGTGACCCTGGTTGAAGAAGATGCCGTTCACAATGCCTTCGATGGCCTGCTCCATCGGGGCGTCGTCGAAGACGATGTTCGCGGCCTTACCGCCGAGTTCGAGCGTGACCTTCTTGCCGCTGCCGGCGACCGCCTTCGCGATCTCACGGCCGACGGCGGTCGAGCCGGTGAACGCGACCTTGTTGACATCGGGATGCCGAACGAGCGCCGCACCCGTCTCACCCGCGCCGGTCACGATGTTCACGACACCCTTGGGCAGGTCGGCCTGCTGCAGGATCTCGGCGAAGATCAGCGCCGACAGCGACGTCGTCTCGGCGGGCTTGATGACGACGGTGTTGCCGGCGGCGAGGGCGGGCGCGATCTTCCAGGCGAGCATGAGCAGCGGGAAGTTCCACGGGATGACCTGCGCCGCGACTCCGAGCGCTCGCGGCGAGGAACCGAGCCCGGCGTAGTCGAGCTTGTCGGCCCAGCCGGCGTAGTAGAAGAACCAGGCGGCGACGAGAGGGATGTCGACATCCCGACTCTCTTTGATCGGCTTGCCGTTGTCGAGGCTCTCGGCCACCGACAGTTCGCGAGCGCGTTCCTGGATCAGCCGCGCGATACGGAACAGGTACTTGCCGCGGTCGGCACCGGGCATCTTCGACCAGGTCTTCTCGAACGCCCGACGGGCTGCCACCACGGCGCGATCGACGTCGACGGGGGTGGCCGTCGCGATCTCGGCGATCTTCTTCTCGCTCGCGGGCGAGATGGTCGAGAAACCCGACCCCGAGCCGTCGACGAATTCGCCGTCGATGAAGAGCCCGTACGACTTCTTCAGGTGCAGGATGCTCGTCGACTCCGGCGCCGGCGCGTAATCCAAGAAGTGTTTCTCAGAAGCTGGCATCAGTCCACCGTCACGTAGTCGGGGCCGCTGTAGCGACCGGTCTTCATCTTCTGCCGTTGCATGAGCACGTCGTTGAGCAGCGTCGAGGCGCCGAAGCGGAACAAGTGCGGCTGCAGCCACTCCTCGCCCGCCGTCTCGGCGACGGTCACCAGGTACTTGATCGCATCCTTCGAGGCCCTGATGCCGCCCGCCGGCTTCACGCCCACGCGTTCGCCGGTGAGCCGGTGCCACTCCTGCACGATCTGCAGCATGAGCAGCGTCACCGGCAGGGTCGCCGCGGGTTGCACCTTGCCGGTCGACGTCTTGATGAAGTCGCCGCCAGCGAGAATCGACAGCCAGGATGCGCGCCGCACATTGTCGTAGGTGTTGAGTTCGCCGGTCTCGAGGATCACCTTGAGGCTCGCGTACGTGCCGTCAGCGCGGCGGCAGGCTTCCTTGACCGACACGATCTCTTCGAAGACCTTGCCGTAGTTGCCGGCGAGGAACGCCCCGCGGTCGATCACCATGTCGATCTCGTCGGCGCCGGCGGCCACGGCATCCTCGGTGTCGGCGAGTTTCACCCGCAGCGACGCCCGGCCACTCGGGAACGCCGTCGCGACTGCGGCGACCGAGATCTTGCCGTCATCCGGGTCGCCGTGCAGGTCGCCGAGCGCGTCGACCGCTGTCGCCACCATGTCGCCGTAGACGCACACCGCGGCGACACGGGGGGTCGACGGGTCGGATGGGTCGGGCGTGATCGCCTTCGCGACGAGCGAGCGCACCTTGCCGGGGGTGTCGGCGCCTTCGAGGGTCGTCAGGTCGATGAGGGTGATGATCTTGTCGAGCGCCCAGGCCTTCGACGTTGTCTTGATCGACCGCGTGCCGAGGCCTGCGGCGCGGGCCTCAAGGCCCACGGCATCCACACCCGACAGCCCTTCGAGGTGCAGGCGGAGGCTCTTCTCGGTGAGGTCGCCGCCGAGCAGCTTGACCGCCCGTTCGGCCGGGGCCAGCGACGTCGCGTCCATCCGAGGAAGTCTACGCTGGGGCCGTGAGTGAGCCCTCTGGAGACCCGGTACTGGCTGTCGACTTCGGGGGCACGAAGGTCGAAGCCGCGCTCGTCGTCGGAGGCCGCATCGTCGACGGCACGCGCACCCGCCGCCCGACCGGACCCGAGCGTTCGGCGGCGGAACTCGACCTCGCGGTGACCGAGGTCGTGCGGGGCGCACTCGGGTCATCGACCGTCACCGCGGTCGGAATCGGTTCGGCCGGCCCGGTCGACACGGTGCGCGGGCTCGCCTCTCCGCTCAACGTTCCCGCGTGGCGCGACCACCCGTTCCGCGACGTCGTCGCCGCCGCCGTGCCGGGGGCCAGAGTGGTGCTCGCGATCGACGGACTCGCCATCACCCTCGCCGAGCACCGGTACGGCGCCGGCCGCGGATCGGACAACGTCCTGGGAATGGTCGTCTCGACGGGTGTCGGCGGCGGCCTCGTGCTCGACGGGCGCGGCATCACGGGCGCGACCGGCAATGCCGGACACGTCGGGCACATGCAGGTGTCGGGCTTCGACGACCCGTGCGCCTGCGGACGCCTCGGCTGCCTCGAAGCGGTCGCGTCGGGGCCGAGCTCGGTGCGCTGGGCGCGCGCGCAGGGCTGGGAGGGCTCAACGGGTGAAGAACTCGCGGCCTCCCCCGACCCTCGAGCGCGGGCGGCAATCGAGCGCTCCGCCCTTGCGGTCGGGCACACCATCGCCTCGGCAAGCGCACTGCTCGACCTCGACATCGTCGCGATCGGGGGCGGCTTCTCGCACTCAGCTCCCGACTACCTCGACCTCGTTCGGGCCGGGGCGGCGGAGGGCTTCCCGTTCGTGCGGGCGACCCGCATCCTGCCCGCCGGACTCGGCAACGAAGCACCGCTCATCGGGGCCGCCGCTCTCGTCGACAGCTGACGCAGCGCACGCGAGCGGTCAGCGAACGAGCCGCTTGTGCCAGACCATTGCTGAGACGTCGGTGAGCGATGCGACCTGGTCGACGACGACACGCTTGCGGGCCGTGTCGTCACTCGCGTCCGCCCAGTCGGCGGTGAAGCCGACATCCAGTCCGCTCGGGTCGGCGAGTAGCCCGTCGGCGAGTTCGGCGAGCACACCGCGCTGTCGGGCGTAGAGCGGCTTACGGGCGTTGGTCGACATGACGTTCGCGGCGACGATGCCCTTGAGCACCGCGATCTCGGCCTGCGTCTCCTGCGGCACCACGACATCCGCCCCGAAGCGTGCGAGCGCGGCCTGCGGGTACGCCTCGCGGGTGGCGCGTTCGGCGTGCCCGGCGAACCGGCCGATCAGGTAGCTCGTAAGGTTCTTCAGCCGGGCGAGGTCGCGGCGGCTGCCATCCCACGAGTCGATCCAGTAGTCGAGGTTGTCGAGCCGGTCGAAGGCGCTCACCAGGGTGTCGTGGTCGAACTCGCCGCCGATCCAGTCGAACATCGAGTCGACGAGCGCGTCGTGATCGACCCGTGCCCCGAGGGCGCGTACGTCGAGGAAGTTGCCGACGATCGCATCCTCGAAGTCGTGCACCGAGTAGGCGATGTCGTCGGAGAGATCCATCACCTGGGCTTCGATGCAGCGCACCCTCTCGGGAGCCCCCGCGCGAATCCACTCGAACACGTCGGTGTCGTCGGCGTAGAAACCGAACTTGCTGCGGCCCGACGGGTCGGGGATCCCCTGGGCCGCCGGCCACGGGTACTTGCACGACGCGTCGAGGCTCGCCCGAGTGAGGTTGAGGCCGTACGACCGGGTGTCGTCGAAGACCTTCGGCTCAAGCCGGGTGATCAGCCGCAGCGTCTGCGCGTTGCCCTCGAATCCGCCGATGTCGGTCGCCCACTCGGCGAGCGCGCGTTCGCCGTTGTGACCGAACGGTGGATGCCCGAGGTCGTGCGCGAGGCACGCGGTGTCGACGATGTCGGGGTCGAGCCCGAGCCGCGTCCCGAGCTCGCGGCCGACTTGGGCAACTTCGAGGGAGTGGGTGAGCCGGTTGCGGGCGAAGTCGAGCCCCGCCGTCGGACTCAACACCTGGGTCTTCTGCGCGAGCCGCCGCCAACCGCTGGAGTGCAGGATGCGCGCACGATCGCGGGCGAAGTCGCCGCGGCGGCTGATGTGGTCCTCGGGCAGGCGACGCTCGGCATC
>CAZCEE010000192.1:0-5146 GCA_964497165.1 uncultured Schumannella sp.
CATCGCCGGCGTCGACCCGCGCGACGACGACGTGCTCGGGTTCCTCGGCGGGCGGGTCGAGCCGCTGCTCAAGAAGATGAGCGCCTTCCCCGCCCCGACCTTCGCCGCCGCGCACGGCGCGTGCCTCGGCGTCGGACTCGGGCTGCTCATCGCGACCGACGTCGTCTACGTCGCCGACACCGCCAAGATCGGCTCCCCGTTCGCGAACCTCGGCGCGACCCTCGACTCCGGCGGGCATGCCCTCTTCGTCGAGCGCCTCGGTGCCCACAAGACCCTCGACCTGATCTACACCGCTCGCCTCATGTCGGGCGACGAGGCGGTGCAGTCGGGGCTGTTCAGCCGCGTCTTCCCCGCAGCCGAGGTGGAGGAGGCGACGATGACCGCCGCCCGCACCGCAGCATCAGGGGCGACCCTCGCGTTCCTTGCCAGCAAGAAGCTGGTCGCCGCCCTGCGCGACGAACGGCTCGGACTCTGGCAGAGCATGAGCGACGAGAACCGCGCGCAGGCCGACCTGTGCGACACCGACGACTATCGCGAAGGCTTCGCCGCCTTCCAGCAGAAGCGTCCGCCGGTGTTCAGCGGTACGGCTTAAGGCGCAGCGCGCACGGGGTCGAAGTCTTCGAAGATGAGCGCCGTCTTCGTCGTGCGTACTTCGGGGATGGCCTGCAGCCGCTCGAGCACGACGCGGCGCAGGTCGCTGTTGTCGTGGGCGCGCACCAGCAGGATGACGTCGTAGTCACCTCCGACGAGCGCCATGTGATCGACCTCCTCGATCTCGAGCAGCCGCTCACGCACGCTCTGCCACGACGACTGCTCGATCGACAGCGTGATGTACGCCGAGGAGTGCCAGCCGGCCTTCACCGGGTCGATGCGGGCGCCGAAGCCCGAGATGACGCCCGAGTCGATGAGGCGGTTCACTCGCGCGTAGGCGTTCGCCCGCGAGATGTGCACCACCTCGGCGAGCGCGCTCATCGAGGCGCGACCGTCTCGTTGCAGTTCCGCGATGATCCGCTGATCGGTTTCGTCGAGGTCCATCTCGCCTCCTCAGGTGAGGTTCGCTGCTAGACGAATCGTAACCGCACTCGACCTGTCGCGGCCTCATGTCTCGACTGAACGGAATCCGTTGCACTGAGTGTCGTATTGACCGATCCTGAAGAGACGGAACGTCCACTGCGACGAAGGGCCACCGATGACCCGCGACGATCTCAAGCTGCTGCCACGCGAACAGCCGGTGCAGCTGATCGATGTCGCGGGCAAGAAGGTCACCGACGCCACGTACCGGTCCCCGGCTGCCGACCGGCTGCGCGAGGGCTACCGCGGTCTCGTCATCGGCCGCCGCGTCAACGACCAGTGCAACGCCCTCGTGCGTCAGGGCCGCCTCGCGGTCTACCCGTCGTCGCACGGCCAGGAAGCCTGCCAGGTCGCGGCAGCCATGGTGCTCGGCGAGGGCGACTGGATGTTTCCGACGTACCGTGACTCGGTCGCGGTCATCACCCGCGGAGTTCCCGTAGCGGATGCCATGGTGCTGCTGAAGGGCGACTGGCACTCCGGGTACGACCCCACGCGGCACCGGATCGCTCCGCAAGCAACGCCGCTCGCCACCCAGCTATTGCACGCCGTCGGCTTCGCCCACGCCGCCAAGCTCCGCGGCGAAGACACCGTCGTTCTCGCGATCTGCGGCGACGGCGCGACGAGCGAAGGCGACTTCCACGAGGCACTCAACTTCGCCGCGGTGTTCCATCTGCCTGTCGTCTTCTTCGTGCAGAACAATGCCTGGGCGATCTCGGTTCCGCTCTCCCGCCAGTCCGCCGCCCCGTCGCTCGCCCACAAGGCGATCGGCTACGGGATGCCGGGCGAACGGGTCGACGGCAACGACCTCGCCGCACTCCTCGCGGTGCTCGGCGAGGCGGTCGGCCGTGCTCGGGCTGGTGGCGGCCCGAGTCTGGTCGAGGCCCACACGTATCGGATGCAGGCCCACACCAACGCCGACGACGACACCCGCTACCGCGACAGCGCCGACGTGACGGCCTGGCTCGACCGCGATCCGCTGCTGCGCCTGCGCGCTCATCTCGTCGGGCGGAAGGCGCTCACCGCCGCTGCCGAAGAAGAATTCGCGGCGGAAGCAGAAGTGGTCGCCTCGGCCCTTCGCGACGCTTCGAACACCGAGAAGACCCCCGACCCCGAAGACCTCTTCCGACACGTGTACGCGACCCGCACCCCTCAGTTGCAGGAGCAGTGGGCGTCGCTCTCGGCCGAGCTCGAGCGGGAGACATCCGAATGACGCTGCTCGAGGCCGCACCCACGCCCACCGGCACGACCGAGACGCTCTCGATGGCGGGGGCGCTCAACCGCGCGCTCGCCGACGCGCTGGCCGCCGATCCGAGTGTGCTCGTGTTCGGCGAAGACGTCGGCGCGTTGGGCGGGGTCTTCCGCATCACCGACGGGCTCACCGCCCGGTTCGGCGAGGACCGCTGCTTCGACACCCCGCTCGCCGAGGCGGGCATCGTCGGTACCGCCGTCGGCATGGCGATGAACGGGATGCGGCCGGTCGTCGAAATGCAATTCGATGCGTTCGCCTACCCGGCCTTCGAGCAGGTCGTGAGCCACGTCGCCAAGATGGGCAACCGCACGCAGGGCGCCCTCCGCCTGCCGATGGTCATCCGCATCCCCTACGGCGGCGGCATCGGCGGCGTCGAGCACCACTGCGACTCCTCCGAGGCGTACTACGTGCACACGCCGGGCCTGACCGTCGTTGCCCCGTCGACGCCGCAAGACGCGTACTCGCTGCTGCGCGCCGCGATCGAGTTTCCCGACCCCGTCGTCGTGCTCGAGCCGAAGAAGCTCTACTGGTCGAAGGGTGCCGTCGACACGAGTCTGACGGCCGAGATCGGCAAGGCGCTCGTGGTGCGCGAGGGCACCGATGTGACTCTCATCGCCTACGGCTCGTCGGTGCAGGTCGCCCTTGACGCCGCGACCGCGGCCGAGGCGGAGGGGCGCAGCCTGCAGGTCGTGGATGTGCGCACCCTCACCCCGTTCGACGACGCGACGGTCACGGCCGCCGTGAAGTCGACCGGGCGCGCGGTCGTCATCGCCGAGGCCTCGGGATTCGCGAGCGTCGCCGCCGAGATCGCCGCGCGGGTCAGCGAGCGCTGCTTCGAGTACTTGGAGGCACCCGTGCGCCGAGTCACCGGCTTCGACGTGCCCTTCGCGCCGCCGAAGCTCGAGAAGTTTTCCCTTCCCGATGTCGACCGGGTGCTCGACGCCGTCGACTCGTTGCACTGGGAAGACTGACGGGAGGGGCGATCGACGTGACGAAGATCTTCCATCTGCCCGACCTCGGCGAAGGGCTCACCGAAGCGGCGCTCATCCGCTGGCTCGTCGCCCCGGGCGACACCGTGCGCATCGACCAGCCGATCGCCGAAGTCGAGACCGCGAAGAGCGTCGTCGAGCTGCCCTCGCCGTACGCGGGAACGGTCGCCGCACTGCACGGCGCAGAGGGCGACACCCTGGCTGTCGGCGCCCCGCTGTTCGAAGTCGTTGAAGAGGGTGGTGCCGAATCGGGCAACGTTCTCATCGGATACGGCACGAGCGGCCACTCCGGTGGCACCCGGCGCCGCAAGCCCGTGCGCACGGGCTCCACCGCATCCGCCTCGACCCTGACGACTCCCCGCACCGGCCCGGTCGCCGTGAGGTCGCCGATCGTGCGACGCCTCGCGCAAGCTGAGGGACTCGACCTGCACAGCATCCCGGCGACCGGCGTCGACGGTGCGGTCACGCGCGGCGACGTGCTGCGCGCCCTCTCGGTGCGGCAACCCGCCGGCTCGAGCGAGCTCATCGCCGGCCTGGCGGTCGCCCGCCGCGAACCGCTCGGCATGCTGCGCAAGGCCGTCGGCGCGAAGCTCAGCCGCAGCCGCGCCGAGATCCCCGAGGCCACGGTGTGGGTGGATGTCGACGCGACCGACCTCTGGACCCTGCGTGGCGAAATGGCGATCGACGGCAGAAGCCCGTCGTTCACCGCGATCATCGCCAAGTACGTGCTGCTCGCCCTCGCCGCCTACCCCGTGCTCGGCGGGCGGCTGAGCGACGACGGCACCGAGCTCATCGAGTTCGTCGGCGTGAACCTCGGCGTCGCGACCGACACCCCGCGCGGCCTCATGGTGCCCGTCGTGCGGAACGCCCATGCGCTGAGCATCGCCGAACTCGACGCCGAACTACGCCGTGTCGCCGAGTCGGCGCGCACCGGGGCCAGCAGCCCCGACGAACTCGCCGGGTCGACGTTCACCCTCAACAACTACGGCGCGTTCGGGGTCGACGGCTCCGCAGCCATCATCAACCACCCCGAGGTCGCGATCCTCGGCGTCGGCCGAATGCTCGAACGCCCCTGGGTCGTCGGCGGCGAGATCGTGCCGCGCCGCATCGTGCAGCTCTCGCTCGTGTTCGATCACCGCGTCTGCGACGGCGGCTACGCGTCCGGGTTCTTGCGAACGATCGTCGACGCGATCGAGCACCCCGCCCAGCTCTACAGTCGGCTCTGAGTGTCGCGCCGAGCGCAGACAGACTAACCGGCGACGAGGGTTTCGCGCAGACGCTCAAGGATGAGGTTGATGTCCGCACCAGGGGCCTCAACGACGGCTCGGCCGTAGTGTGCGAGCAGCTCTTCGGATGCTCCACCGAGGTGTACGAGCGCGTCGACTTCGGCCCCGCGTCGGGCGAGGTCGGCGTCGAACGCGACCGGGTCGGCCGGCGGGTCGGACAGCACGAACCCATCGGATGTCGGCAGCCCGAGACGCTCCCCGAGGAGACCCGCAAGGGTTGCGCGGGCCTCCCCGGTCGAGCCGGCGAGCACGACGCGGATCACGCCGCCACCGCCGCAGGCTGGAGCGTGTCGACGAGGTACCGCGTGTAGGCCGGAACCGTGAGGAACGGGGGGAAGTCGTCTTCGAGGGTCACGTCGCGGCAGAGCTCTGCGGCATCTTCGAAGCGGTTGCCGTCTTCGCCGCCGAATCGGTCGAGCTCTTCGATGAGGAGGCGCTCGATCCACTCCCGCGTCACCAGCGTGCCCTCGCTCGTGACGACGCGCTGGGCTGCCCACTGCCAGAGCTGCGAGCGGCTGATCTCGGCGGTGGCGGCATCCTCCATGAGCCCG
>CAZCEE010000193.1:0-5126 GCA_964497165.1 uncultured Schumannella sp.
CGTGTACCCGGCTCCGGGGCAGATTCACGCGAAGTACTGGCCGCCGGTGCGGCGCATCGACCAAGCGTACGGCGACCGCAACCTCGTGTGTGCTTGCCCTCCTGTCGAGGCGTTCGCGTAACTCGGGTGGCGGGCGCCGGGGAGGGTGCGCGAGTCAAGAGCGGGGACCCCTACCCCGATTGACTCGCGCACCCTCCCCGGCACCCTCCTGAGCCTTTCGCAAGCCTGGGGTGCACCCCCGGTGATGCGGATAGCTTGGGGGCATGAAACTGCTCGCGGCGTTTCGGGGCTCCCGCAGGCAGCCGTGGCTGCAGGTCGCGAAGTCGGCGATCTCGACGATTGCGGCCTGGCTGATCGCCGGGGCGCTGTTCCCCGCGCACCTGCCGGTGTTCGCGGCGATCGCTGCGCTGCTCGTGGTCCAGCCGAGTCTCAACCAGTCGGTCGCGAAGGCGATCGAACGTACGGTGGGCGTGGTCGCGGGAGTCGTCGTCGCATCCGTTCTGGCTCTCGCATTCGGGCAGACGACGTGGGTGATCCTCGTTGCGATCGCGGCCGCGCTGCTGATCGCCTGGCTGCTCAGGATGACGACCGGCACATCGAACCAGGTGGCCATCAGCGCCCTTCTCGTTCTCGGACTCGGCGCGGCGACGCCCGGCTACGCGTTCGACCGGGTGCTGGAGACGATCATCGGCGCGGCCCTCGGCTTCGTCGTGAATCTCGCACTCGTGCCTCCGGTCGCGTTACAGCCTGCCCACCGCGCGATCGACGCCCTCGGCGGGGAGGTGGCGGCCTCGCTCGACCGGCTCGCCGAAGCCCTGGCCGAGCCCCAGACTCCCGCGCAACTCGAGGAGCTGATGATCAACGCGCGGCTGATGCGACCAATGGTCCTCACCGCCGATGCTGCTCTCACGGCGGCGGCCGAGTCACTGACCCTCAACCCGCGCGGCCGCCGCCGCCGGGATGAGCTGGAACAGCTCGAGGTGACCCTTCGGCGGTTCGGCCCGATCGTGACCCAGGTGATCGGCATGACCCGCGCGTTCTATGACCGCTACGACGACGGGCTCGCCGCCGAGCCGGCGGTCCGGGCGATCGCCGAACAGTTGCATCGTGCCGCGCACGACGTGCGACGCACCACGCGGCGGGCCGCGGCAGACCCCGCCGAGCCGCCGACGGCGAGTCTCCCCGCACTCACCGCACCGCTCGCGATCGGCGCCCCGGCATCCGGGCACTGGATTCTCGTCGGGTCGATGCTGGAAGACCTGCGCCGCATCCACGAGACGCTGAGCGACGACCCACCGGGTTAGGCGGGCGGGGCGAACAGCTCCGGCCACGCGTTTGCCGCCGCGGGGGCGCCCACGAAGACGACAGCGTCGATCGCGAAGTGCGCGACGACGAACGGGATGACCCGCCGCTCGGGCCTGAGGGTGTAGAGCCACCCGAACACGACGCCCATGGCGAAGTTCGCGACGAACGCCCCGTAGCCCTGGTACAGGTGGTAGGTGCCGCGGATCGCGGCCGAGGTGAGGATGATCGCCCACCGCCCGAAACGCAGGTCGCCGAGTCGGGCGAACAGGTAGCCGACCATGATCACCTCCTCCTGGATCGCGGCACGCGCCGCGATGAGGAGCAGCACCGGAATCGTCCACCACTGTTCGGTGAGGTTCGACGCGCTGATGCCGACGCCGATCCCGAGGGCGCGGCCGGCGAGGAAAATTCCGAGCCCGGCGATGCCGATCGGCAGGGCGAGGCCGAGGCCGAACGCTGTGTCGCGCACGGGATGCTTCGCGTCGATGCCGAGCCTGGCGAGATGCGGCCTTGCCGTGCTCCACAGCAAGAAGCAGACCAGCGCGACCGGGAACAGGTCGGACGCGACGCCGAGCAACTGGTAGAGCAGGTCGAAGATCGGGCGATCGTCGCGACTCGCCACGATCGTCGCCGTCTGGTCGGCGAGTGGGGTCTCGTAGGTCGCGCGGTTGATGAGCGTGACGATCGAGTAGAGCGCCGTCATCCCGAGCGAGAGCCCGAGCACGATCACGATCTCGGCGACGATGCGCCGCTTGACGGGCGCGGCCGGGGGCGCGGTCACGCGGTCGGCCGCGGCATCGCGGAAGCCGGTGTGCCTACCGGCAAGCGATGGCGGAAGTGCGCGATTAAGGCGTAGGCGACAGCCGCGGCCCACGAGAAGGGGGGAGTCACGAGCAGGTGACCGAGGAACCGCCACCCCGCGGCGCGCTGGCTGCGAAACAGGGCGGCGACCGCGGCGTGGCCACGGAAGCGCCTGTCGTCGACGAGAAGCCAGACGTAGTGGGTGACGTCGTGACGGGTCAACCCGAGGGCTTCGTGGTCGACCCACTGCCAGGGCTGCGACTCCGGAAAGACGTCGAGCGCGCGCTCAAGGCGCCGCACCCAGGTTGTGCAGAACGCACAATCGCCGTCGAAGACGAGAAGGGGCGTCTGCGGGGCCACATTCCGATGCTACGCGGGGGTCATCGGGGGATTCTCGGGGCCCGAGACGCCTGATTGCAGGAATCCTGCGTCGGGCGCCCGATTCGTGCACAATCTGCGCGTCTGCGCAACAATCCTCAGAACTCATTTCCGCCGTGTAACGATTCCTCTTACAAGTTTTGACCCGCCGTCACCCGCTATCTAGGGTCGAGCTATCCGGCGTGGCACGCCGAGGTCCGTTGTCGTGCCGCGCCTCACATTGCACAGGAGGAACATTGCGTATTCGCAGATTCGGCGCCGCTGGTGCCGCGATCGCAGCAGGTGCACTCGTACTCGCAGGCTGTGCCCCCGGGGGCGGCTCAGAGATCGAAGAAGGCACCGCGCTAAGCGTCGCGTGGAACCAGGCGTTCTACGGCTATAACGGCAACACGGCTGACGCCAACGCCACCGCGAACAACAACATCATCTACATGATGAGCGACGGTTTCGCGTACTACGACGACTCGCCCGCTCTCGTCCAGAACACGGACTTCGGCTCGTACGAGAAGACTTCCGACGACCCGTTGACCGTCACGTACACCCTCGCCGACGGCGTGAAGTGGTCGGATGGCACCGCGGTCAGCACTGCGGATCTCCTCCTGTCGTGGGCCTCCAACAGCGGTGCCTTCAACAACGTGGAGCCTGTGCTCGACGAAGAGGGCAACGTCACCAACCAGGACGAAATCGACGCGGGTGTCTTCTTCGACTCCGCGTCGATCGGCGGCGGGCTCGACCTCGTCACCGAGGTGCCCGAAGTTGACGGCAACTCGGTCACGCTGGTCTACTCCGAGCCGTTCGTCGACTGGGAGCTGGCCTTCAACCTCCAGCTCATCCCGGCTCACGTGACCTACCAGCAGTCGGTGGATGACGCGGCGTCCGACGCCGACGCCGCCGCCGCCGTCGCAACCGCGATCGAGGAGGGCGACACCGCCGTTCTCGGCCCGCTGTCGGCGTTCTGGAGCCACGGCTACGACATGGTCTCCATGCCGTCCGACCCCGACCTGGTGCTCTCCTACGGTCCGTACATCATCACCGACCTCGTCCAGGACGAGTTCGTGACCCTGACGGCCAACGAGGGCTACACGTGGGGCGAGCACAAGCCGGTCATCGAAGAGATCACGGTCCGCTTCATCGGCGACCCGCTCGCCGCGGTGCAGGCGCTCGAGAACGGCGAGGTCAGCATCATCGCCCCGCAGTCGACCGCCGACATCCTGACCGCTCTTGAGGGCCTGGATGACGTCACGGTGGACACCACCGCCGACGCGACCTACGAGCACGTCGACCTGACCGTCAACAACGGCGGCCCGTTCGACCCGGCGACCTACGGCGGCGACGCCGACAAGGCCGCTCTCGTGCGCCAGGCGTTCCTCAAGACGGTTCCGCGTGCGGAGATCATCGAGAAGCTGATCAAGCCCCTCAACCCTGAGGCGGTCCTTGACGACTCGCAGACGATCTTCCCGGGGGCTCCCGGCTACGACGACATGATCGCCGAGAACGGTTCGGCGGACTACGCCGAGGTCGACATCGAGGGTGCCATCGCGCTCTTGGCCGAAGCCGGCGTCACCGCGCCGATCGAGGTGCAGTTCATGTACGCGCTGAGCAATCCGCGCCGTGTCAACGAGTACCAGCTGATCGCTGAGTCGGCCGCGCAGGCGGGCTTCACCGTGATCGACGCCGGTAACGACGACTGGGGCTCGAAGCTCGGCGACGGTTCGTACGACGCCGTCGTGTTCGGGTGGCAGTCGACGAGCACCGCGGTGACCTCGTCGCAGGCCACGTTCTACAGCGACGGTGGCAACAACCTCAACGGGTACGCGAACGAAGAGGTCGACGCGCTCTACGACCAGCTCTCGGTCGAGTACGACCCCGAGGCTCAGATCGACCTCCTGATCGAGATCGAGAAGATCCTCTGGGCGGACGCGTACGGCGTCACCGTGTTCCAGTTCCCGGGCGTGACGGCCTACGACGACACCGTTGTTTCGGGTGTCGTTCCCGCCCCGCTCGCCCCGATGTTCTTCTGGAACTACTGGGAGTGGGAGCTGGTCGGCTAGTCCGATCAGTCCCGCGGCATAACCGCGGAGGCGCCGGGGCAGGTTCACCCGCCCCGGCGCCTTCCACGCCGTCGTTCGACGGCCGCTCAGGAAGAACCGAGGAACACCGAAGTGCTCACCTTTCTCGTCCGCCGCCTTCTCGCATCGATCGTGGTGCTGTTCGTGGCGTCGTACATCGTGTACGTGTTGACCGCCTACTCAGGCGATCCCCTCGAAGACCTACGCCAAAGCACTGCCCGCAACAAGGAATACTTGATGCAGGTACGCACCGAGAAGTTCAATCTCGACGTACCACCCCCGTTGCGCTACTTCATCTGGCTCAGCGGCCTCCTGCGCGGATTCATCGGTCAGTTCACGCTCGGCGAGAACATCATCGGCCAGGCGGTCACCGATCAGGTGGCTGCGGCCATCGGGATGACGCTGCAGCTCATCACCTTCTCTCTCGTGCTCGCCATTCTCATCGGCATCACGATCGGCATCACGACAGCACTGCGGCAGTACAGCACCTACGACTACTCCGCGACCTTCCTGTCGTTCCTCTTCTTCTCGCTGCCCTCGTTCTGGGTTGCGGTCATGCTCAAGCAGTACGTC
>CAZCEE010000194.1:0-5083 GCA_964497165.1 uncultured Schumannella sp.
CCTCATGGACGAGCCGCTGTCGAACCTCGACGCCAAGCTGCGCGTGCAGACCCGCACCCAGATCGCATCCCTGCAGCGCCGCCTCGGCGTGACAACGGTCTACGTCACCCACGACCAGACCGAGGCGCTCACGATGGGTGACCGCATCGCGGTGCTCAAGGATGGCATCCTGCAGCAGGTCGGTACCCCGCGTGACCTCTACGAGAGCCCGCAGAACGTCTTCGTCGCCGGGTTCATCGGCAGCCCCGCGATGAACCTGTTCGACGCCGACATCGTCGACGGCGGCCTGAAGTTCGGCACCGCGACTGCGAAGGTCGAGCGCGAGGTCACCGCTCACACGAAGGCCAAGAAGGTCACGATCGGCGTGCGCCCCGAAGACTTGGTCATCTCCGACAAGGGCCAGGGCCTGCCGGTCGAGGTCGACGTCGTCGAAGAGCTCGGCGCCGACGGCTACCTGTACGGGCACACCGAGGTCGACGGAGCACGGGTCGAGATCGTCGCGCGTGTCGACGGCCGCAACCACCCGAACCCGGGCGAAAAGATCATCGTCAACCCGACGCCGGCGCACATCCACGCGTTCGATGTCGAGACCGGCGAGCGCCTGTCCAAGCCGGTCGCTGCGACGAGCCACGCAGCCTGACCTCACGCCGCGAACGGCCCCGCTTCCCACTAAGGCGGGGCCGTTCCGCGGCGGCTAACTTTTCCGGAACCTCGACCAGGAGTCGAAGCCGACCGCGAGCAAGATGATTGCGCCGAGCGCGATTCCTTGGAACAGCGGATCGACCCGCAACAGCGTGAACCCGTTGTAGAGCATCGCGATGAAGAGGATGCCGAGCACGGTGCGCCAGACGGCACCCTCGCCGCCGAGGATGGAGGTGCCGCCGACCACGATGCCGGCCAACACGGTGAACGTCAGCGTGGTGGCGATCGCGTCGTTCTCGGGCACCGAAGGCGTGCGCGCGAGATCGATGACGCCCGCGGTCCCGGCGGCGAGGCCGGCAAGGGCGAACGTCGAGATGCGCACCAGGTTTACTCGGATGCCCGCGAGCCTCGCCGCCTCGGCATTGCCGCCCGCGGCGTAGATGTAGCGTCCGAAGGTCGTGCGCCAGAGCACGACGGCCAGGATGACGAGGATCACCAAGGCGATCCAAGTGGGGAGCGAGACGCCGAGCGGCTTCGTGGTGGCAAGCCAGCGGAACTCGGGGAAGTCGACCCGGATCTGTCCGATCCCCTGCTTGCCGAACTGCGAGACGAGCTTCGTCGCGCCGAGGATGATGAAGCTCATCGCCAGGGTCGCGATGAGCGGATTGATCTTGAGATAGGTGATGATCAGACCGTTCGCGATCCCGACGAGTAGACCCACGAGCACCCCCGCAGCGATGCCGAGCCCGGCGCCGGCCTCTCCCCCGACTTTGACGATGATCGTTCCGCAGGTGACGGCGGTGAACATGTAGGTGGCGCCGATCGACAGGTCGATGCCCCCGGCGATGAGCACGAGGGTGCTCGCCGCAGCGACGATCAGGATGCCCGACTGCCTGTCGAGCACGTTGCCGACGTTCTGCGCGCTGAGGAACGCGGGGCTGCCGATCGACAGCGCGATGAACACCGCGAGGAACGGCGCCACGATGGCCACGGAGCGCCAGGGGATCCGCTGCACGAAGTTCGGGCCTGGCGCGACGCCGGGCGTCACCGGCCGGAGTTGGGTGTCGTTGGTCATGATGCGTTGTTGTCCTCGCTCGTGATCGGGTCCGCGAATGCCGCGGTGATGATGTTCTCCTCGGTCATGCTTTCGCCGGCGAACTCGCCGACGATCTTTCCGCCGCGGATCACGAGGATCCGATGTGCAAGGCCGAGCACCTCCTCGACGTCGGAAGAGATCACGAGCACGCCGATGCCCTGCGCTGCCTGCTCGACGATGAGGTCGTAGATGGCACGTCGCGAGCCGACGTCGACGCCGCGGGTGGGCTCGTCAGCGATGAGGATCTTGCGTGGGCGCTGGAGCGCGCGGGCGAAGAGGACCTTCTGTTGGTTGCCGCCCGAGAGTGCGGCAACGTTTCGGCGGTCGTCGCCGGCGACGGTCACTCGCGCCAGAACCTCCCTGGCCTCACGGCGCTCGTGAGCGGGACGCACCCAACCGCCGGAGGCCACCTGGCCGAGATTCGACAGCGTGACATTCTGACGGATGGGACGTCCGAGCACGAGGCCCTGCTCTTTGCGCGACTCGGGGATGAGAAAGATGCCGTTGCGCAGTGCCGCCGGAACGGTGGCTGCGCACTCGACGCCAGAGACCTCGACACTGCCGCCGAAGCGCCGCACTGCACCGTAGATGGCGTGGGCGATCTCACTGCGGCCCGCTCCCACGAGCCCCGCGAGGCCCACGATCTCACCGGGGCGAATGGACAGCGAGACGCCGTTCACTCCGGGCCCGACGAGGTCGGTCACGGTCAGCACCGCCTCGCCGCCCGTCGGGGCTGGGGGCTTCGACGGGAACACCGATCCGAGAGTGCGGCCGAGCATCCCCTCGATCAGGGTCGCCTCGGTCTCGTCGGCGGCGGGCGCCGTGCGGATCAGGTGACCGTCTCGCAGGATCGTCACGGTGTCGCAGAGCTCGAGAACCTCCGACAGGAAGTGCGAGATCAGCAGCACGGTGTGGCCCGATGCGGCGAGCTGGCGCACGACGCCGTGCAGGAGCTCCGTGTCGTGGGCCGAGAGAGCAGCGGTCGGCTCGTCCATGATGATGAGCGAGGCACCGCGCGCGAGGGCACGGAGGATCTCGACCTTCTGCTGGTCGGCTGTGCGCAGCGAGCCGACGAGCGTGTCCGGGTCGAGGGTGAAGCCGGTGCGACGAGCCAGGGCGAGGTACGCCTCACGGAGTTTGCGGCGGCTCACCCAGCCGAGGGTGCGGGGCTCGCGCCCGAGATAGACGTTCTCGGCAACGGAGAGGCCGGGTACGAGAGCGAGTTCCTGGGCGATGGCGGCGATCCCGCGATCGAGAGCCTCGCGGGGGGTGCCGAAGCTCTCCTCTTCGCCATCGACGAGAAGCGCGCCCGTGTCGGCGGTGTAGATCCCGGCGATGATCTTGCTGAGGGTCGACTTGCCAGCTCCGTTCTCGCCCACCAGGGCGTGCACGGAGCCGGGCTCGATACGCAGGTCGATCCCGGTCAGCACCGGCAGGCCGCCGAAGGACTTGCCGACGCCCCGCAGCTCGATGAGGAGCTGCGGGGCGTCGGACACTGTCGAACCAGTCCGCACTGTTAGCCGGCCCACTCGCCGGTGAACTCGCTTGCCGTGTCCTTGGTGATGACGCCGTTGTTCGGGAAGCCCTCGAACGGGTCGATGTCGCCGTGGTCATTGCCGTTGCGCAGCGCGTCGATGAGCGCCTCCATGCCGAGTCGGCCCGTCGTGGCGGGAGCCATCAGCACATTGGAGAACACGCTGCCATCCGCGACGTGCTGCTGGCCCCAGACGGATCCGCCGTACCCGACGAGCAGGTAGTCGGTCATCGACTTGCCGGCCGCCTCGATCGCGAGTGAGGCGCCCTGAAGTCCCTGGTCGGACGTGACGATTGCGTCGATGTTCGGGTTGGCGGTCAGGATGTCGGCGACGGCGGTCTGCGCCGCGGCCGGGTTCCAGAACGTCTCGCCCTCGGCGACGACCGTCACCGGAGTCCCTGCAGTGACCTCGCTGAAGGCGTCCCACAGCGCGATGCTGACCGCAGAGGTCTTCAAGTCGTGCAGGTAGGCGACGTTGCACGGGTCGAGGTCCTTCGACGCGCACGCCGCGACCGCCTGCTCGCCGAACTTCTGTCCGAGGATGGATCCGACGAACACGACGTTCGCCGAGAGTCCCTCGAGCTGAGTTGCGCCGCTCGTGAAGTCATCGCCGAGGATCTGGTCGATGTTCACGACCGTGATCCCCGCGTCGATGGCTCCCTTGACGGCGTCGTAGATCGCAGGACCGTAGACCGGCTGGACGATCATGCCGTCGTACTGGCCCGACGCGACCGCGTCCTGGATCAGTGTGACCTGCAGGTTGGGGTCGAGGTTGCCGTCGAAGACGGTGAGCTCGGCGTTGTTCTCATCGGCGATGCGCTGCGCCTCGGCGAGCATGGGCTCGTCGTAGGTGTTGGCGACGGCGAACGAGATGTAGGCGATCTGGAGCCTCTCGTCGCCGTCGTCCCCTCCCGTGGCCGGGGTGGTGCAGGCCGCGAGCGCGAGGGCCGCAGCGGCGACCATTCCGATCGTGGCGGTGCGGCGCAGAGCTGTGGAGCGTGACTGCCTCATGACTTCTCCTTTGAAATCGGGCGGGATCCGGGCGATCTCCTACGACCCACCGGCTGCCTTTACAGCGTCACTGTACATGCGTGTGTGCTTTGAGTGAAGTGTTCACCCGAGAATCCGCGCGGAATGTGCGGCCTCTGTGAACTATGGCTTGCGTCGAGCCCCCTGAGACGGGCAATGTGAAGCTCGACTGAACCGCAAGGGAGCGAACATGAGCATGAGTGTGGCCAACTGGCTGGACGCGTACCGCGTGGCGTGGGAGACGCGCGACCTCGAGGCTGCCGCGGCGCTTTTCTCCGAGGACGCGAGCTACCGCGAGGAGCCCTACGCCGAACCATTCCGCGGCCAGGAGGGGGTGCGCGAGTACTGGGCCCGCGTCACCACCACCCAGGAAGACATCGAGTTCCGCAGCGGCACCCCCATCGTCGACGGCCGCCGCGCCGCCGTCGAGTGGTGGGTCACCCTCCGCAACGGTGGCATGGACGTCACCCTCGCGGGCGAGTTCTGGCTGACCTTCGACGACGACGGGCGCTGCCGCGACCTGCGGGAGTACTGGCATTTCGGCGAGGGTCGCCGTGTGCCCCCCGCTGGCTGGGGCGAATAGCCCGAGCTGACTACAGCAGCGCGCTCACCGGGTTCTCGATCCGCTTCACGAACGCCGCCATCCATTCGGCCGCGACGGCCCCGTCGACGACTCGATGGTCGGCCGACAGGGTGACCGTCATGACCGTCCCGACTCCGAGGACGCCGTCGTCCACGACGGGCTGCTGCTTCGCCGCCGCAACCGCGAGGATGCCGGATTG
>CAZCEE010000195.1:0-5076 GCA_964497165.1 uncultured Schumannella sp.
GACTTGCTGGAAACCTTCTTCGAGGGTTTCCGGGGGGAGGCGTTTACGGCGCGTACGGTGGTAGATCCCGACGCTTTGCGGGCCGAACTCGCCCGGGTTGCGGCACAGGGCTGGAGCCTCGTCGACGGCGAACTCGAAACCGGCCTGCGCGCCCTCGCCGTACCCGTCACCCGCGGCACCGCGACGGTGGCCGCGATCAACGTATCGATGCCCGCAACCGATGAGGATGCCGGCATCCAGACCCTGCGCATCCTGCCCGCAATGCAGGATGCCGCAGCCGCCATCTCGCGCGACCTGTCGCTGACCCCCGCCGCGGGTTGAGTGGGCGCAGAACCCGATCGGGAGCTGGGAAGGATCGGACAATGTACATGTTGTACTTGATGTACAAGCATCGAGAGGTGATAATCGTCACATGACTGCCCGCCCCGTGTACTCAGTCACCGACGCCCGCAAGAACTTCAAGCAGATTCTTGATGAGGCACAGGAAGGTCATGCCGTTCGCGTGCACCGAGGCCAAGACGACTCTTCCGCGTTGGTAGACGCGGTGCGCCTACGCGAGCACCTTGCGAAGACCGTCCCCGCGAAGGTGGATGCGGTGCACGAGGACGGAGCGTGGGTTCTCACCATGCCTGGCCTCCCAGTCGCGGTTGAGGCGACCTTGTACGAGCAGGCAATTGCTGAGCTGGTCGATGCGCTCTCGGAGTACGCGGAGGACTGGCACGCGCGGCTTCGAGACGCTCCGAATCATCGACCCAACTGGAGCCTGGTCCAGCTCGTCGACCTTTCATCTGAGGAAGACCTCAAGCGCTGGGTGACCGGCGAAATTGAGTAGCTACCCCGCGCCAACGCGGGACCACCACGACACTTTCTGCGTGAACGAGGGATGGTCTCTCGTGCGCGGATCACGCGGCAAGCCGGTGACACATCACCGCACCTACGAACTCTCGATTCCCAGCGGCGACATTCTGCGCACCCGGATCTCGCAGCCTGTAGATCGAACCACCTACTCACCTCCGATGTGGAGTCACATCCTCCGCGACCAGCTTCGGGTAACTCCTGCGGAGTTCTGGGATTGCGTCAATCAAAAGACGAAACCGGATCGCGGTGGGTTGCCGGTCAGCAACTCGAACGCGCTGCCCTTACACGTCCTGAACGAGCTCGTGGTGCGTTTGGGAATGGTCCCCAGCGAAGCTGCCGCCGTTCCCCTGCCGGAGGCGTTGGAAAAGTTGAACCAGTACTGGCTGGAAGAGGCGGAAAAATCGGCGACCGACGGTGCCCGCTGACAGTCACAACGGTTGCTCCGCCATCTGCGCGTTGCCGCGCGTGAATCCGGCGGAGTAGCGCGGAATGCGCGGATTGGGGCACGTCGCCGGCACTCAGGCCAGGAAGAAGACCTGCAGGGCGAAGAGCACGGCGATGAGGATCGCGCCGATGACGGCGGCGACCATGAGGAGTTGGGCGGCCATCAGGCGTCCTTCCGGATCGGTACAGGTCCATCATCTCGCGACAACCGCGAAGGCCACCAACTGAGGCGGCCGAGGTCGTAGATCGCGGCGGGCACGAGTAGCGACCGCACCACGAGGGTGTCGAGCAGCACGCCGAACGCGACGATGAACGCGATCTGTGCGAGGAACAGGATCGGGATGACGCCGAGCGCCGCGAACGTCGCCGCGAGCACCACGCCCGCCGAGGTGATGACGCCGCCGGTGACGGCGAGGCCGCGCAGCACACCCTCGCGGGTGCCGAAGCGAAGCGACTCCTCCCGGACCCGGGTCATCAGGAAGATGTTGTAATCCACGCCGAGCGCGACGAGGAACACGAACCCGAACAGGGGCACCGCGGGGTCGGCGCCGGGGAATCCGAACACGCCCTCGAAGACGAGCGCCGAAACACCAAGCGCGGCGGCGTACGACACGATGACACTGCCGACGAGCACCAGCGGGGCAATGAGAGAGCGCAGCAACAGGATCAGGATGACGAGAATCACCAGCAGCACCACGGGGATGATGACGGTGCGGTCCCGGATCGCCGTCTGGTCGGTGTCGTAGGCGAGAGCCGTGACGCCACCGACGAGAGCCGCCTCATCGACGGAATGCACGGCATCCCGCAGGTCGCGGATGGTGGCTTCGGCCGCGGCTGAGTCGGCGGCATCCGTCAGCGTCGCGCGCAGCATCACCTGACCATCGACGACGGTCGGCTCGAGCGACACCAGCGTCGGGATCGGGAACGGCGGCGCGTCGGATCCGACCGGCATCGTGCCGGTCGGCGAGTTGTCGCTCAGCGCCTCCACCCCGTCGACGCCGTCGAGGGCGGCCGCGGCATCCGCCAACTCGGTGAGGAGGTCTTCGTCGCCGACGATCACCGCGGGCGAACCCGACCCGGCAGGGAAGTGCTCGCCGAGCAGCACCTGCCCGTCGCGGGCCGGCGAGTCGCCGAGCACCAGCGCCGACTGCGGCACACCGTCGGCGCGGAACAGCGCGAGACCGGCGGATGCGGCGAGCAGCACCACGAGGGACAGTGCCCATACGAGCCGGGCACGCCTTGCGATGAGGCGGCCTACTGCGGGCCAGAGGCGCCCGGTGTCGGGTCTCGACACGCCGGCTTCGCCGGCTACTCGACCAGCGAGGTGCGGGCGACGCGGCCAGAAGGCCACCCGACCTGCCACCAACATCAGAGCGGGGAGGAGGGTGAGGGCGGCGAGGAGGGAGAAGGCGATGCCGATCGCCGCGACCGGGCCGAGGGCCTTGTTCGAGTTGAGGTCGCTGAGCAGCAGGCAGAGCAGACCGACGATCACCGTCAGACCGGAGGCGAGGATCGGCTCGAACGACCCGCGCAGGGCCGCACAGGTGGCATCCCAGCGCCTCTCGTGTTCCCCCAGCGCCTCGCGGTAGCGGGCGACGTAGAGCAGCGCATAGTCGGTGGCGGCGCCGATCACCAGGATGAACAGGATGCCCTGCACCTGCCCGTTGATCGTCACGATGTCGGCGAGGGCGAGCCCGTACACGACGAGGATCGCCGCACACAGGGCGAAGACGGCGGTGCCGAGCACGATGAACGGCAGCAGCGGCGACCGGTAGACGATCACCAGGATGACGAGTACAGCGGCGAGCGCGGTGAGCAGCAGGATTCCGTCGATGCCCGCGAACCCGGCGACCAGGTCGGCGGTGAAACCGGCCGGTCCGGTGACGTACGCGTCGAGGCCGTCGGGGGCATCCGCCAGCAGTTCGGCGAGTGCCGCCACGGTGTCGCGCACCTCGGATTCGATGGGCACGATGATCTCGGCCGCATCCCCATCATCCGACTGGATCAGCGGGCTCACCTCGTCGCCGACACCGTCGACGTCGGCGGCGTCAGCCACGAAGTCGTCGAGGAAGGCGAGGTCGTCGTCGGTCAGCCCGCCGTCGCGCGCCGCGATGACGATCGCCGGGATGTCGTCGCCGCCCGAGAACTCGGGAACGAGCTCTGACACCTGCGTCGACTCCGCCGACGCAGGCAGGAAGCTCGCCTGATCGTTGGTGGAGACATCCGAGATCTTGCCGAACGTCGGCCCGCCGAAGCCGGCGAGCGCCAGCCAGCCCACGATGAGCACCGCGGGAACGACCCCGCGAAGGCTCCGCTTGATGAAGCCGGGCCGCATCAGCGGGTCGCGAGAAGTTCCGCGCCTGCAGCAGCGAGTTCGCCGAGGGCGGCTTTCGACGACTCGGGCGCGACCCCCGCGATGAGGTCGGTCAGCACGGCCACGTCGCGGCCGGCATCCAAGGCGTCGCGCGCGGAGGCGAGCACGCAGTAGTCGGTGGCGATACCGGCGACGTGTACGACATCCACGCCCTTCTCGTCGAGGAGATCGATGAGGTCTTCCCCCTCGTCGGTGACGCCCTCGAAGATCGAATACGCCGGAACGCCCTGCCCCTTCTTCACGTGCACGTCGATGAGGCTCGCGTCGAGCGCCGGGTGGTATTCGGCTCCGGGGGTGCCGGCGACGCAGTGCGGCGGCCAGGTCTGCACCAAGTCGGGGCCGTCGGCACCGGATTCGGCGGCAGCGAAGTGTCCGCCGTTGTCGTTGTCGCCGTCGTGCCAGTCGCGGCTCGCGATCACGAGGTCGTAGCTGTCGGCGTGCTCGCGCAGGTACTCGGTGATGCCCTCTGCCACCGCGGCACCGCCGGTCACGCCGAGCGCACCGCCCTCAGTGAAGTCGTTCTGCACGTCGATGATGAAAAGAGCTCGCACGCCGCGATCCGTTTCTCGGGTCAGTTGTTGGAGAGATTGTCGCCGCAGGTGAACACGCCGGTCGTGAGCGTATCGAGCGCCGCGCGGGCGTTGCTCTGGATGCCGTCGCCGATCGCGTAGAAGGCGAACGCGAAGACGGTGCCGTCGGCGGCTTGCACCAGGCCGCCGAGGGAGTACGAAGTGTCGATCCAGCCGGTCTTCGCGAAGACATAGCCGCGCGCGACCGCATTCCCCCCTGTGAAGCGACCGGCGAGCGTGCCGGACTGTCCGGAGATCGGCAACCCGGCCCGCACGACATCCAGGTTCGGCGCTCCGGCGTTCATCTGGATCATCAGCGCCGTCACCGTCGCGGGCGGCACGGCGTTGAACTCGCTGAGCCCCGACCCGTCTTTGATCGTGATGCCCGTCGCCGGAATACCGAACGTCGAGAGGGCGCTCGGGATCGCCTGCTGCAGCGACGCGGCCGACCCGTTGAGGGCCGACTCCTTCGAGGTGATGCGGGCCAGCATCTCGGCCATCGTGTTGTCGCTCACCAGCAGCATGTGCGGGATGATCACGCGCAGCGGCTGCGACGCCACCTCACCGAGAACTGTCGACGTGTTCACCGCGCTGCCGGACGTGAGGGTGACGTTGTCGGCAACCTCGTTGTCGGTGTCGGCGTCGCGAAGGGCATCCAAGAAGTACTGGCCGGCATTCCCGATCGGGTCGGTGCTGCGCGCGCTGTCTTGCGCGGCCGGGTTGGCGCGGTCACCATCCACTTGCAGAGCGGTCACCTCGGAGTGGTAGCCCCGGGTCTGCTCGGAACGCTTCCACGCCGGATCCCATTTGTCGGCGGTCGACCAGTAGCTG
>CAZCEE010000196.1:0-5060 GCA_964497165.1 uncultured Schumannella sp.
TGACCAAGCGAATCGTCGTCACCGGCATCGGCGCATCCACGCCCCTCGGTGGCACCGCCCAGGACACCTGGACCGCACTGCTGGCCGGTGAGTCGGGCGCCAACTCGCTCACCTATGAGTGGGCGAGCATGTACGACCTCCCCGTCACGTTCGCCATGGAGGCGAAGGTGCGGCCGTCGGAGGTGCTGGAGCGCGTCGAGACCAAGCGGCTCGACCCGAGCGCACAGTTCGCCCTCATCTCGGCCCGTGAGGCCTGGCAGGATGCCGGCGCCCCCGACATCGACAGGACCCGCATCGGCGTCGAGTACTCGACCGGCATCGGCGGCCTCTGGACCCTGCTCGACGCGTGGGACACCCTCCGCGAGAAGGGTTCGCGTCGCGTTCTGCCGATGACGGTGCCGATGCTCATGCCGAATGCGGCATCCGCTGCTGTTTCGATGGACCTGGATGCGCGCGCCTTCGCCCGCACTGACGTCTCGGCGTGCGCGTCGAGCACCGAGGCCATCGCGAACGCCTACGACCACCTGCAGCTGGGCTACGCCGACATCATCCTGGCCGGCGGCACCGAGTCGTGCGTTCACCCGATCACGCTCGCCTCGTTCTCGTCGATGCAGGCCCTCTCGCGGCGCAACGACGAGCCGACGCGCGCCTCGCGTCCGTACGACGTCGACCGTGACGGCTTCGTCATGGGTGAAGGCGCCGCGACCCTCGTGTTGGAGACCGAGGAGCACGCCCTCGCCCGTGGCGCGAAGATCTACGCCGAACTCGCGGGCGGCGGTGTGACGAGCGACTCGTACCACATCACCGCTCCCGACCCCGAAGGCCGCGGTGCCGCTCGTGCGGTGTTCGCGGCACTCGAACAGGCCGGGGCGACCGTCGACGACGTCACCCACATCAACGCGCACGCCACGAGCACCCCGGTGGGCGACATCGCCGAGTACAAGGCGCTGCTGGCCGTGTTCGGCGACCGGGTGCGCGACATCCCGGTGTCGGCCACGAAGGGCGCCCACGGGCACCTCCTGGGTGGCACGGGAGCGCTCGAAGCCCTCATCACGGTGCTCGCGGTGCAGAGTCGCACGGCGCCGCCGACGATCAACCTCGACAACCAGGATCCCGAGATCCCCCTCTTCGTGCCGACCGCGCCGCACGCCCTCGGGGACGGGCCGCAGCTCGCGATCAGCAACTCGTTCGGCTTCGGCGGCCACAATGCCGTCGTCGCGATCCGCTCCTACGACCGCTGAGCCAGCGACTCTCAGACCAGCCGTCGGCTGTCAGCCGCCGCTTCGCAACCTGAGCGGTTTCGCGAGTGTCGGGTCCCGTTTCGTCGCCGCCGACGGCACCTCTGGGCCTCCTTCACCTCGAACAAGACGGATCGACGAATGGAGATAGAAGACAGCGAGGACAACAGCAAAGCCGAGCCCGAAAACGCTAAGGGCAGGGGTCTCCACAACTCCGGGGAGTGAAACGGCGGCGGACAGGCCCAGGAGCCCCGCAATGACGAAACCCGCCGTCGGACGCGCCGTCGCTCGCCACCATGCGCGGGGCGGGGCCACCTCCTCGTAGCGCCCTCGGAACGTGCGAATCCCGACGATGAACACACCGACGTCGAACGGAAAGAGCGCGACAGAGACCAGCAAACTGTCCGCACCGAGCTGCAGAGCGAGGGCGGTGACCCCCGCCCCGATCCCCCACCATGCCGCAACGTACAGAACACGCGCCCAAATCGGTTGGATGCGGAACGGTAGTCCCCACGGCGGACCAGCTGATCGCACGATGAACTCCCTGATACTCGAGTGCGTCCATCCTGGCGGAAGATTGACGGCTGTTTGCCCGAAAGTGGGGTCTCACGGGGGGCGGGAGTGCCCATTTTCGGGCAAACAGCCTATTGGGGGGTCTGGAATTGGGGTGTCAGTGGATGGGGATGCAGCCGTCGTGGACTGCACACTCCCCTTCGCCTTCGGTGCCGAGTGGGGCGAGGGCAGACGTGTCGAGGATGGTGTCGGCCGTCAGGATCTCGGCGACCTCCTCGTGGAGGGTGTGCGTGGTCACGGGGGTGCGCATGCCGGCCGACTCGCGCATCTCAGCCGACCTTGTGCAGCCAGATGACCGGCGACTCTTCGGAGGCGAGGCGGAACGATTCGAGTTCGTCATCCCACGCCTGCCCGAGGGCGAGGCGCAGTTCGCGGTGCAGCTCGAAGGCATCCGATCCTGCGACTTCCATGGCCGAGCGGATGCGGTCTTCGGGCACGACCAGGTTGCCGACAGTGTCGGTCTGCGCGTAGAAGATGCCGAGGTCGGGGGTGTGCATCCAGCGACCGCCGTCGGTGCCGAGGCCGGCATCCTCGGTCACCTCGTAGCGGAGGTGCTCCCAGCCGCGCAGCGCGGACGCAAGAGCGGCCCCGGTTCCTCGGTCGCCTTCCCAGAAGAACTCGGTGCGGAATGCACCCTTGAGCACGGGCTGCTCGCGCCAGTCGAAGTTGACGGCACGACCGAGGGCGCGGCCAGCCGCCCACTCGACGTGGGGGCGCAACGCGCTAGGCGCGGAATGGATGTAGACCACTCCGCGTGCGATCTTCGATTGCACAGCAGCCACTTCTCTCTCCATTCGTCAGGATGCGACTTCCCCATCGACCTGTGAATGGCGAGATATGACTCAGGGCCGATTATGCCTGACGAAGGCCGTGAATCACAAGGTTGTCATTTCGTGTCGTCATTTTGCATCCGAGTACCGATTGACCACCGAAACCGAGACGGCGAACTCGACGGGCACTCTTCCAAACAGCAGCCGACCGGCTTCGGCAGCCGACTCACGCATCGCGTCGACAACCTCCTCGGCACGATCCGCCGGCGTGTGAACGATGAGCTCGTCGTGCAGAAAGAACACCAGATGCGGCTTCTCGATGAGCACCCCCGACCCCATCCCCCACAGCCGCCGACGCAGCGACCCCATCCAGCACAGCGCCCACTCCGCCGCTGTCCCTTGCACGACGAAGTTGCGGGTGAACCGCCCCCATGCGGCGGCGCGCTGCTGGGTGCGACGTTTCTGCACCTCGGATGCGGTCTCGTCGTACCCGAGATCCTGTCCGGGCGGCGACGATCGCCCGAGCCAGGTTGAGACGACATCCCCGTGCTCCCCGGCGCGCGCGGCGGCTTCGACGTAGGCCATCGCCGCCGGGAAGGCTTTCTCGATGCGCGGCCTCATCCGCCCGCTTTCGCCGGTGGTGCCCCCGTAGATCGCGCCGAGCATCCCGTACTTTGCCTGTTCGCGCGTCTCGACCGCACCCGTGTCGACCATTCCCTGGTACATGTCGGTCGCCTGGCCGGCCTTCGCCATCGCCCGGTCGCCCGACATCGCGGCGAGCACCCGCGGCTCGAGCTGCGACGCATCGGCGACGACGAATTTCCAGCCCGGGTCTGGCACGACGGCCGAGCGCACCTGCTTGGGCAACTGCAGCGCTCCCCCGCCGTCCGATGCCCAGCGTCCGGTCACGACCCCGCCGGGCACGTACACCGGGCGGAACCGGCCGTCGCTCACCCACTCCTCGAGCCAGTGCCAGCCGTTTGCCGAGAGCAGCCGCGACAGCGACTTGTACTCCAGCAACGGCTCGACGGCGGGATGGTCGATCTCGCGGATCTCCCACTTGCTCGTCGACTCGACCCGGAATCCGGCGTTCTGCAGGGCTTTGAGCAGATCCTGCTGCGAGTCGGGGTTGAGCGCCGGCGCGTCGAGTAGTTCGCGCAACCGCGCCACGAGGGCATCCAGTCGCGCGGGCCGGGCGTTCGGAATGCGCGGCCCCAGGATCTCGGTGAGCACCCGGTCGTGCTCCTCGACGCTCCACGGCAACCCGGCGAAGCGCATCTCGGCGGCGACCAGCGCCCCGACGCTCTCGGCGGCGAGCAGCAGCCCGAGGCGACCGTCATCGCTCGCGCCAGCGACAGCATCCCGTTGCCGCTGCCACTCGGCGGTCGGGTCGTCGTCGTCGGGCGGCGCATCCAGGTCGAAGAGCGCATCGGATGTCGCGGCGACTCGGGCGGGCGGCGGTGCGTCCCAGGCATCCGGGGCGGCGGTCGCGAGCGCCGAGGATGCCGCAGCCGCCGAGTTGCGCAGGATGGTGTGACACAGCCGCAGGTCGACGCACCGCTCGACCCGCACCCCGGCGGCGAGCAGTGCCGGGTACCAGCGGGAGGTGTCGCTCCACACCCACCGCGGCCGTTCGGGTTCTCGTGCGGCGACCCAGGTGGGCAGTTCGCCCTCGTCGAGCGTGGTCGCCGCGCCCGCGACACCCTCGTCGCTGAGCTCGGTGGCCAACACCCCGCGCGAGGTCGAGCGCAGCGCGATGAACACGACCCCAGTCTGCCGGGCGGCACCGACCGAGCCTGCCGCGAACTAGGCGGGTTGGAAGAGCTCGATCACGTTTCCCGAAGGGTCCTCGCACAGGATCTGACGCCCGCCCGGCCCCTCGACGATGGTGTTGCGGAATCTGACGCCCTGGGCCGTCAGGCTGTCGACCAAGGTCGGCAGGTCCTCGACTTCGAGAACGAAGCGGTTCCAGCCGCCCGGTTCCGGTTGGCGGCCATCGGGCATCGGTCGACTCGCGGATGCAGGCGGGCCGGCGAGCCAGAGGGTCAGGTCGCCGGTGACCAGGATGGCCATCGCCGGCCCGTACTGCTGCTGAACCGTGAAGCCGAGCCGGTCGCGATAGAAGGCGATCGCAGGATCCAGGTCGTCGACGATGTAGCGGATGGTGGCCACAGGTACCTCCTCAGATGCTTTCGCCTCACGGTACCGAACGAGACGTATACCCCCGAACGGGTGACAGCCACGCGTGAGTCCGCCTAGGGTCGAGGAATGACTTGGATCAAGAACCACATCTTCGACATCATCGCGGTGCTCATCCTGCTGGTTTTCGTGAGCGCGTGGATCGCCGTGCTCGCGCAGGTGTGGGCCTACCCGCCGACCGACCCCGCCCTTCCCGCTGGAACCGTCGCGCCGGCAGCACCGCGGCTCGCGCTGAGCAGCGCGCTCGTGCTCGCCGCCGGGGTGCTCGCGACGACGATCG
>CAZCEE010000197.1:0-5029 GCA_964497165.1 uncultured Schumannella sp.
GCGAGTACGAAGAGGATGAACTTGGTGCGCTCGACCCGAACCCCCGAGAAGCGTGCCGCCTCTTTCGACTGCCCGATCGCGTACACGCCACGACCGAACGCGGTGAAGTGCAGCAGGATCGCGAAGCCGATCGCCAGCACGGCGACGAGGATGGTGACCGACGGGATGGGGGTGCCGGGGATCCGCGAGGTCGCGAGGTCGGTCCAGAACTCCCCGAACTCGGTCACCGCCCGCGTGCCGAGAAGGCCCACCGCGATTCCGCGGTAGAGCGCGAGGGTGGCGATCGTGACCGCGAGCGAGGGAAGCCCGACGACGGTGACGAAGAACCCGTTGACCGCTCCGGCGATCACACCGACGCCGATGGCGACGACTCCGGCGGCCTCGATCGGCAACCCTGCCTCGTGCAGCCCGCCGAAGGTGACGCTCGCCAATGCGAGGGTGCTCGCGACGGAGAGGTCGATCTCGCCGGTGATGATGATGAGGGTCATCGGCAGCGCGATCATCAGGATCGCCGCGATGTCGAGAAGCAGGTAGGGCAGGGTGAGCGGCCCGGCGTACCGCGGCAGCGCGATGACGGCGACGACGGCCACCACGACGACAAGGGCGACGATCGCCATCTCACGCGTGAGCAGGATGCGCCGCACCAGCGGGTGTGCGTAGTCGCGGTAGACGCGACCGGTGGCCGGCGCGGCGGCGGGAGCCTGTGCGGTCATGGTTTCCTCCCCACGGTGAGTCGCTTCGCCTGTCTCAGCGCGAGTACACGGTCGAGCACGATGGCGCCGAGGATGAGGGCGCCGACGACGGCGCGCTGCCAGACGTCTTCCACCCCGATCACGGGGAGTGCGCGGTTGATGGTGAGCAGCAGGTAGGCGCCGATCGCGGCTCCCCACACGGTGCCCGAGCCGCCGAAGATGGCGACACCGCCGATGACAGCAGCGCCGACGGCATCCAGTTCCCAGCCGCTGCCCGCGTTCGAGCTGACGGTGCCGTACCGCGCGGCGAAGAGCACCCCGGCGAGTCCGGCGAGCGCGCCGCTGACGACGAAGGCCGCGATGACCCGTTGGGTGACCTTGAGCCCGTAGAGGTTGGCCGCCGACGGGTCGGAGCCGATCGCGTAGAGCTCGCGGCCGGCGCGCTGGGTGCGCAGGAACCAGCCGCCGAGGATGAGCACGAGCAGCGCCATGATGGTGAGCCACGGGATGCCAGCGAGTGCGCTCGTTCCGAGGGCGAGGAACTCGCGTGGCATGTCGGACGAGTTGATGCGGTCGCTGCCCGCCCAGAGCACGTTGATGCCGCGGTAGGCGTAGAGGGTGCCGAGAGTGATGACGAGCGCCGGCACTTTCGCGAAGGCGACGAGCGCGCCGTTGATGAGGCCCAGCAGCCCGCCGAAGAGGAGGCCGATGAGGAAGACGGCCGGCCACGGCAGCCAGGCGAGGTCGATGAACACCCGCCCGGTCAGGTAGGCCGACAGCCCGAGGATGGAGCCGACCGAGAGGTCGACGTTGCGGGTGATGATTACGATCGCCTGGCCCACCGCGACGAGCAGCAGGATCGACGGCGTCAACAGCAGGTCGCGGAACCCGTCGGGCGAGAACAGGAAGTTCGGGTTCTTAATGGTCGTGGCGACGACGACCAGAACGAACGCGAGGAGGATGCCGGTCTCGCGGGCCTTGAGCACGCCGGTGATCCGGGCGATCATGCCGCTTCTCCGGTCGAGTGGGTGGCGGCGAACATGACCGACTCCGCGGTCGCCTCCGCGCGCGGGATGTCGGCCGTGATGCGGCCCTCGTGCACGACGAGCACGCGGTCGGCCATGCCGAGCACCTCGGGCAGCTCCGACGAGATCATGACGATCGCCATGCCCTGTCCGGCCAGCTCGGAGAGCAGCCGGTGCACCTCGGCCTTCGTGCCGACGTCGATGCCGCGGGTGGGTTCGTCGACGATGAGCACCCGCGGATTCGTGGCGAGCCACTTCGCGAGCACGACCTTCTGCTGGTTGCCGCCGGAGAGGGTGCCGGCCTCGGTGTCGAGCGCCGCGGTCTTCACTTCGAGCCGACTCGCCCAGATGCGCGCGGCCGCGTTCTCGACGCCGCCCGTGATGAAGCCGAACCGGGCGAGCGCGGTGCGGATGGCGAGGGTCGCATTGCGCGAGACCGACGACTCGAGCACGAGACCCTGCTGACGGCGGTCTTCGGGAACGAGCGCGACGCCGGCGGCCATCGCGGCCGACGGGCGGTGCCGCGGAAGCAGCTCGCCGCCGACCCGCACCGTGCCTGCCGAGTACGGGTCGACCCCGAAGATCGCCCGAGCGATCTCGCTGCGCCCGGCGCCGACCAGCCCGGCGAGGGCGACGATCTCACCGGCCCGCGCCTCGAACGACACGTTCTCGAAGACCCCGGGCTGGGTGAGACCTTCGACGCTCAGCAGGACGTCGCCGATCGGCACCTCCTGCTTGGGGAAAAGCGTCGTGATGTCGCGGCCGACCATCTGCCGCACGATCTGCTCGACCGTGGTCTCGCCGATCGGGCTCGTGGCGATGTATGCGCCGTCGCGCATGACGGTGACGGTGTCGCAGAGGTCGAAGACCTCGTCGAAGCGGTGCGAGATGAAGAGGATGGCGCGGCCTTCGTCACGCAGGCTGCGGGCCACCGCGAACAGCCGCTCGACTTCGACGCCGGAGAGCGCGGCGGTGGGCTCATCCATGATGAGCACGCGCGCGTCGAGCGAGATGGCTTTCGCGATTTCGATGATCTGCTGGTCGGCGATCGAGAGGCCGAGGGTCGGGCGCTCGGGGTCGATCCGCACCCCGAGCCGCTCGAACAGCGCGACGGCTTCGGCACGCATGGCGCGGCGGTCGATGGCGCCGAGCGCGCCGCGCGGCTGACGCCCCATGAAGAGGTTCTCGGTGACCGACAGGTCGGGGAAGAGGGTGGGCTCCTGGTAGATGACGGCGATGCCAGCCGACTTCGCGTCAGCAGTGGAGCGGAAGTCGACGGGCTCGCCGTCGAGCGAGAAGTCGCCGGCATCCCGCTGGTAGAGCCCGGCGATGATCTTGACGAGCGTCGACTTGCCGGCCCCGTTCTCGCCGACGAGGGCGTGGATCGAGCCGGCCTGAAGGCGGAGGGTGCCGTTGGTGAGCGCGATGACCGCGCCGAACGCCTTCGCGATGTGGGACAGCTCGAGCGCGGGCGTCGCGCGGTGCTGTTCAGGGTCGGACATCGTCGTCTGCTTCCGGGAATGGCGAGTACGGGTTGAACCAATATGAATCGATTCAGGTTGTGTTCAGCCACGATAGAACCCAGCGCCCCCTTCGTCAAGCGCGGGCCGCGATGGAAGCGGTCGAGCGCCTCAGTCCTGTTGCGGAGCCGTCAGCGCGGCGCGGCGGAATAGCTCGTCCGGGCGCGTGTGGATGCGGGCGCGGTTCTCGGTGCTGAGAGCGACCGGCTCCCCCACCGAGAGGGCACCGAGCACGATGCGGGCCGTCTTCACCGCCATCGAGGTGATCTGCTGCGCCTCGGCCACCGAACCGCCGAGCGCGAACATCCCGTGGTTGGCGAGGTAGATCACCTTGGGCGGTGCCCCGTACACGCGCGCGTGTTCGTCGAGCAGCCCGACGGCCGCATGGGCGAGGGGCGGCGGCTACGCTGGCGGCCATGGCGACCCTTCTCGGCGAGGAACGACGGGCGCGACTGCTCGAGATCCTCACCCGCGACGGCGCGCTGCGGCTCGACCCGGTCGCGGAGGAGCTCGGCGTCTCGGCGATGACGGTGCGACGCGACCTCGACGACCTTGAGGCCGAGGGGCTCGCCCGCCGCGTGCGAGGTGGCGCGGTCGCGCCCGTGCTACCCCGTCCGTTCGGGGAGCGGATGTCGACGCGCTCATCTTCGAAGTCGCTCATCGCGCGCAAGGCGCTCGACCTCGTGCCGGCGACCGGCGCCGTGGCGTTCGACGCCTCGACGACGAGCGGGGTGTTGCTCGGCGAGATCTCGGCGCGCGACCTCGTGGTGGCGACGAACTCGATCGACAATGCGGCGACGGCGCGGCGACGACCCGGGGTGCGCTCGGTGCTCATCGGCGGCGAACTCGACGAGCGCTCCGGCAGTTTCGTCGGGCCGGTGGCCTGCCGCGCCGCGGCTTCCCTGGGCTACGCCCGCTTCTTCACGTCGGCATCGGCGGTATCGGAGGGCGGCACGAGCGAGGTGTCGCTCGAGGAGGCGCAACTCAAGGGGGTCTTCGCCGACCTCGCCGAAGAGACGATCCTGCTGCTCGACGCCTCGAAGCTGGGGCGCGTCGCGGTGGCTCACGGGCTGGACTGGGCGCGCATCGACATCCTCGTCACCGACCTCGACCCGCGCGACGATCGGCTCGACCCCTACCGGAATCTCACCGAGGTGCGCTAGAGTCACGTTCTGTTCGATCTAACAGAACCTAACAAGGACTCTCGAATGGCTCACTCGCCCACTCACGACCTCATCGCCCGCAGCAACAAGCTCGGCAGCGACCCCCGCGTCACCAACTACGGCGGCGGCAACACCTCGGCCAAAGGCACCGCGACCGACCCGGTGACGGGCGAACCCGTCGAGCTGCTGTGGGTCAAGGGCTCCGGTGGCGACCTCGGCACCCTCACCGAGGCGGGTCTCGGCGTGCTCAACCTCGCCCGCATCGAGTCGCTCAAGTCGACCTACCCCGGGCTCGAGCGGGAAGACGAGATGGTCGCGGCGCTCGACTACTGCCGGCACGGCCTCGGCGGCGCGGCCCCGAGCATCGACACCTTCATGCACGCCTTCGTCGACGCCGCGCACGTCGACCACCTGCATCCCGACTCCGGCATCGCCTTCGCGACGGCCAAAGACGGCGAAAAGCTCACGAAGAAGGCCTTCGGCGACAAGGTCGTCTGGGTGCCCTGGCGGCGCCCCGGCTTCCAGCTCGGTCTCGACATCTCTGCCATCAAGGCAGCGAACCCGGATGCGATCGGCTGCATCCTCGGCGGCCACGGCATCACCGCGTGGGGGGAGACCTCCGACGAGTG
>CAZCEE010000198.1:0-5013 GCA_964497165.1 uncultured Schumannella sp.
AGTTTCACCGTCGCGACGATCTCTCCGGTCTGCGCGGCTCGACGTTGTCTGTTGACGTTGACGAGCATTCCCGCGACCCAGGCGAAGGCGAACAGCACAAGCACCAACCAGAAGAAGATGACCCCGATCGCCTGCTGGATCGGGAAGAACCCCGTTCCGACGAGGCTGAAGGCGGCGATGGGTGTGCCGGCGAGGCCGAGCCAGCGCGTCACCGGCCTGCCGTAAGCCGCGGTGCCGAAGAACACCGCGATGAGCGGCGCGGCGATGAAGATCGTGCCCGCGTAATAGAAGTAGCCGCTCGCGAGGAAGCCGAGGGTGCCCACCCCGGCGATGCCGAGCGCGATGAACGGCTGAATGCGGTAGAGCACCAGGCCGGCCGACAGCAGGATGTGCGACCAGACAGCGAGGGGCCCTCCCGCGTAGACAACCACCGGAAGGGCAATCACGAACCACAGCCCTGCGGCGATGGCTTCGATGATGATGCGGTGCTTTATGAGGTTGTCGCGCGTGATCCACCTGCGCACTTCCAACAGCGCATCACCGGCTCGATCCAGCATGTCCTTCTCAGCCATGCCCCCACGGTACGTCGCAGCCGCGCACAGTGACATCCGCCCTCGGGTTGATCCCCGGTCATCCTCCCGGACGGCTCGCGAAGTGCCCATCTCTGCCGCACGTCGCCGGGACGCCGCGGCATTTCCTGGCACTTCGCGCGTCAGGGACGCCAGCCAGCAGCGCGGAGAGCGGTCGCGGTGCGGAGGAGGATTTGGTCCGGAGGGTGCTCCTTGGTCACTCGGACGAATCGCCAGCGGGCGGCGAGATCCCCGAAGCGGTCGATGTCGTCGAGGTAGGCGACACGGGACTGTTGGTGGTGGACGCCCTCGTACTCCAGCACGACGTGCCATGGGCGGAACACGAGGTCGCCGCGCCGCTCGCGTTCGCCATCTTCGGTGAGCCGCCCGTTCACCTCCGGCTCGGGCAACCCCGCACGAACGACCAACAACCGCAGAGTCGTCTCCCGCGGAGAGTCTGTCCGCGGACGCACCTGCTCGAACGCCGCGCGAAGCGAGAGATTTCCACGACGACCTGCATTCCGCGCGACGGCTCGGAGGAGTTGCGGGACGGTCGCGAGCGGGTCCACTCGACAGACGAGCCCGTCTCCCGCGACGATCAGTTCATCGACAGAGAGGTGGCACGACAGCATCCGCCAGGTCTCCGCTGGGCTAGGCAAGAGGAACCCTCGATGGCTCACCAGCTCCGGTCCAGGCGGATCAGCGTGGTGTCCGACGATGCCGCGGGTGCGGGGTGCTCGTGCTGGTCGCACGGTTGTGACGTGGAGCGGCTCGTTGTCGACTCGCCACGGCATCCGCATCCCCCACAGCTGCGCCGCAGTGACGTGGCTGAAGAACTGCCCGGGTTGGAGGCGCGTCGCGTACGCCCGACAGCGCGACTCGAAGCTCTCGGGAAGGTGAGCCGGGACGCGCACCCCGTGGAAGTCTGCGCGCAGATCGCGGCGCCGCAAGCGGTCTGCGCGAACACCCCGACGGAGAGCGTCTGCCACGCTGAACGGCCCATCGTCGAACTCGGCGGGAAGCGCAGGCAGCATCCCGCGACTGTGCCGCCTCCCCAGACCGGCAGCGCGCCCCGGTCCCTCCGCCCAGCATCATCCCGATGCTGCACCCCTGGGAAGGACTCGCGAAGTGCCGAAAGCTGCCGCGCGTGACGGGCGAGGTGCGGCAGAAATGGGCACCTCGCGCGCCACGGTCTAGGGCTCAGAAACCCAAGCGGCCGAGCTGTTTCGGGTCGCGCTGCCACTCCCGGGCGACCTTGACGCGCAGCGACAAGAACACCTGTTTGCCGACGAGCGGCTCGATCTCTGCGCGGGCGCGGGCGCCGACATCCTGAAGCCGTTCGCCGCCATGCCCGATGACGATGCCTTTCTGGCTGTCGCGTTCGACCCAGAGGTTCGCATAGATCTCCACGAGATCCTTGTCGTCGCGCTCGACCATGTCGTCGATGGTGACGGCGAGCGAGTGGGGCAACTCATCCGAAACCCCTTCGAGCGCCGCCTCGCGGATGAGCTCCGAGATGCGGGCTTCGAGGGTCTCGTCGGTGCGCTGCTCCTCGGGGTAGAGGGCGGGCGACTCGGGCAGCAGCGCGACCAACTCTTTCAACAGAACATCGAGCTGGATGCGACTGGTCGCCGACACCGGCACGATCGCCTCCCACTCGCGCAGCTCGCTCACCGCGAGCAACTGCTGCGCGACTGCGGGGCGCGAAGTCGTGTCGATCTTGGTGACGATCGCGACCTTCTTCGCGCGCGGGAAGCCGTCGAGCGATTCGTTGATGAACCTGTCGCCGGGCCCGATCCGCTCGTTCGCCGGGAAGCACATGCCGATCACGTCGACATCGCCGAGGGTCGCCGTGACGACGTCGTTCAGGCGTTGGCCGAGCAGCGTGCGAGGGCGATGGATGCCGGGGGTGTCGACGATGATCAGCTGGCCGTCGGCGGCATGCACGATTCCGCGGATGGCGCGGCGCGTGGTCTGCGGCTTCGACGAGGTGATCGCGACCTTCTCGCCGACGAGCGCGTTGGTGAGTGTCGACTTGCCGACGTTGGGGCGGCCGACGAACGAGACGAAGCCGGCGCGGTGGGGCGGGGGTGGTTTCGGCACGCCCTTCGGGCTGCTCAACCGGCGGTCTCCTTGTCGTCCTCGAAGGCGGTCTTCACGTCGATCAGCGCCTGGTCGGCCTCGACGATGATCGTGCGCAACAGCTTTCGGCGCCCCTCGACCCGTTCGGCACGCAGCTTCAACCCCGAGAACTCCACCGTGGACCCGGTCTGCGGCAGCCGTCCGAGAACCTTCGTGAGCAGGCCGCCCGCAGAGTCGACATCCTCGTCTTCGAGTTCGATGCCGAACAGGTCGCCGAGTTCGTCGAGCGGCAGCCGTGCACTCACCCGGTACACGCCGCCGCCCAGGTGGGTCGCGTCGGGGGTCTCCCGGTCGTACTCGTCGGAGATGTCGCCGACGAGCTCCTCGATGAGGTCTTCGAGCGTCACGAGCCCCGCGGTGCCGCCGTACTCGTCGACGACGAGGGCGAGGTGGATGCTCTTCAGTTGCATCTGACGCAGCGTGTCGTCGGCCATCTTCGACTCCGGCACGAACTCCGCCGGGCGGGCCAGGTCGCGCGCCGACACCGACGCGGCGTCGAGCGGCTGCTCGAAGCTCAGCCGGGCGACATCGCGCAGGTAGAGCACCCCGAACACCTCGTCGGCATCCTTCCCGACGACGGGGATGCGCGAATGCCCGGTGCGCAGAAACTCCGTCATCGCGAAGTTCAGGGTGGCGTCGTCGTCGATCGTCTCCATGTCGGTGCGCGGCACCATCACCTCGCGCACGACGGTGTCGCCCCATTCGAAGATCGAGTGGATGAGTTCGCGGTCATCTTGTTCGAGCACGTCGGCCTCGGCCGCCTCATCCACCATGCTCAGCAGTTGCTGCTCACTCGAGAACGTGATGACCGGCGGGCGTCCCGGCGTGACCTTGTTGCCGAGCGCGACGAGACCGGCGGCGAGCGGGCCGAGCGATAGCCGCACGAACCGCACGATCGGGGCCGCGAAGGCGAGGATCGGCCGGGCGTTCGCGCGGCCGACCGAACGCGGGCTCGACCCGACGAGCACGAACGTCGCACCGGTCATCACGATGACGGAGGCGAGCAGCACCCACCACCAGTCGGTCAGCACGAGCGCGAACGCGAGAGTCACGAGCACAGCCGCCGTCGTCTCCGACAGCACGCGCACGAAGTTGATCGCGGTGATGTGGGCCCCGGTGTCGGCCGCGATGGCGAGCAACGACTTCTTGAACCGGCTGTTCGCGGCGAGGTCGGCGAGGTCGATGCGGCTCAACGTGCCGAGTGCGGCGTCGGCGGCGGCGAGCAGGCCGCCGAACGCGACGAGCAGCATCGCGACGGCGACGAAGAGCCCGATCAGTCCCACGAGCGCAGTTCCACTAGCTGCGCCGCTCGGCGAGCGTGAAGCCGACGAGGATCTCACGCTGCACGTCGAACATCTCGCGCTCCTCGTCGGGTTCGGCGTGGTCGTAGCCGAGCAGGTGCAGGATGCCGTGCGCCGTGAGCAGGTGCATCTCGTCGGCGGGGCTGTGGCCGGCATCCTGAGCTTGCGCGACCGCGACCTGCGGGCAGATCACCAGGTCACCGAGCAACCCGGGCGGGGTGATCTCGTCTTCGTTGCCGGGCCGCAACTCGTCCATCGGGAAGCTCAGCACATCGGTCGGCCCGGGCTCGTCCATCCACTGCACGTGCAACTGCTCCATCGCGGCTTCGTCGACGAGCAGGATCGCGAGCTCGGCATCCGGGTGCACGTGTAGGTGGTCGAGCGCGAACGTCGTCAGCCGCTGCAGCGACGACTCGTCGACCTCGACACCCGACTCGTTGTTGATCTCGATGCTCACGGTCAGCCGTTCCGTCGGGGGCGGCGCGGCCGCTTCTCGGGTCCGGGCTCTTTGCGATCCTGCGGGGCGTGACCACGCCGCTCGGCACGGTTCGCCCCAGCGGGGTTGAGGTCGCCGTGGCTCTGCTCCCGCTGCGCTGCTCTCTTTGCTTCGCCTGCGGCGAACGACCGCGCCTGCTGTTGGGCGTCGTACGCGGTGTAGCGGTCGACGATCTTGCCGACGAGCGAGTGGCGCACGACATCCTCACTTGTCAGGCGGATGAAATGGATGTCGTCCATCTCGTTGAGGATTTTGCTGACCAGTTGCAGACCCGACGCGCCGGCCGGAAGGTCGACCTGGGTGACGTCGCCGGTGACGACCATGCGGGTGCCGAAACCGAGTCGGGTGAGGAACATCTTCATCTGCTCGGGCGTCGTGTTCTGGGCCTCGTCGAGCACGACGAACGCGTTGTTGAGGGTGCGGCCGCGCATGTACGCGAGCGGGGCGACTTCGACGGTGCCGGCAGCGAGCAGCTTGGGCACCAGCTCGGGGTCCATCATCTCGT
>CAZCEE010000199.1:0-4983 GCA_964497165.1 uncultured Schumannella sp.
GCCCCCGGCGCAGCGGGCGGCGAGGTGCCGCGGCGCGGGCTGCTGCTCACCGCTGTCACCTGCCTCGGCTACACCGCAGTGCGGTTCGCGTTCGACATCGACCTCAAGGTGTTCGTGCTCATCCACACCTCGTCGATGGTCGCGGTGTATCTGCTCGGCATGGTCGCCGCCGTGCGACTGCTCGACCGGTTCAGCGTCGGCTGGTGGATGGCGGTCGTGTCCGTGGTGCTCGTCGGGGGGCTCGTCGTGCTCGCCGGCGCGAACCTGCTGATTCCCGCAATCCTCGCCGTCGGCGCGCTCGTCGTCGGAATCGTCACCCGCCGCCGCACCCCGCGGCCAGAGAAGGAGCACGTGGATGCCTGAGCTCACGACTGCCGAGTACCGAGCCCACTTCGATGCCCGCGTGACGTTCGCCAACGGCGGGGGTCTCACCGCCGAGGGCTTCCGCCTCGACCTCCCCACCGGCGACGAGACCCCGGAGCAGATCGGCGAGCTGTTCGTGCGTCACCTTGGCCTCGCCATGGTCGGGGAGGTGAAGGTCGACGCGCTGCAGATCGTCGAGGAAGCCCACAAGGGTTCGCGCGGGATCGAAACGCCGCCCGCGGAGGCAGCGAGACGGGTCGTCGATCTCAGCCACCGCATCCACTCCGGCTTGGTGACCTACCCCGGCCTTCCAGCACCGGAAATCACGCCGTTCTTGACCCGGGAACAGTCGAAGCAGAAGTACGCGGCCGGCACGGAGTTTGCGATGGACGTCATCACGATGATCGGCAACACCGGCACTTACCTCGACAGCCCGTACCACCGCTACGGCGACGGGGCCGACCTCGCGGGACTCGACTTGGCGACCCTCGTCGACCTCCCGACCGAGGTGTTCCATCTCACCGATCTGAGCACGCGCGGCATCCCGACCGGGGTGTTCCTCGACCGCGACCTGGCTGGATGCGCGGTGTTGCTGCACACCGGCTGGGACCGCCACTTCGGCACCCCGGAGTACGCGCACGGTGCGCCGTTCCTCGAGGCGGCGGCGGTCGAGCACCTCGTCGCGCAAGGCGGCGCGCTGGTCGGGATCGACTCTCTCAACATCGACGACACCGAGTCGGGCGGTGAGCGTCCCGCGCACACCGGCCTGCTCGCGGCCGGAATCCACGTCGTAGAGCACCTCACCCGGCTCGGCGAACTGCCGGCGCACGGCGCCCGGTTCACGGCCGCCCCGCCGGCGGTGCAGGGGTTCGGAACCTTCCCGGTGCGTGCGTTCGCGACCCTGCAGGGCGACCCCGCCGCGCGCTAGGGTCGAGGCGGGTTACGTCGCCGAGGGAGCCGGCGCCCCGCTCCGCCGCCATCCAGAAACGCATCCCATGACGACCATCACCCACCCGGGCGACGCCCTGTCGCGCTCCTCCCGCGCGCTGTACATCGTCGTGCTCGGCGCGCTCGTCGCGCTCGGACCGTTCACAATCGACCTGTACTTGCCGGCCTTCCCGGTGGTTGCCCATGAGCTTCGCGCCCCGGAGTCGGCCATTCAGTTGACGCTCACCGCGACGATGCTCGGCTTCGGACTCGGGCAGCTCATCGTCGGACCGTGGAGCGACACCGTCGGCCGGCGTCTGCCGCTCATCCTCGCGACGGCGCTCCACGTCGGGGCGAGCCTCGGCGTCGCCTTCGCGCCCGACATCACCGTGGTGCTCATCTTCCGCCTGCTGCAGGGGATCGGTGCGGCAGGCGGCGGCGTCGTGGCGATGGCGACAGTACGCGACCTGTTCGGCGGTCAGCCCTTGGTACGGATGCTGTCGCGCCTCGCGCTCCTCACGAGCCTGGCGCCGATTTTCGCTCCCGTGATCGGCTCGCAGCTTCTCGCGGTGCTCGACTGGCGCGGCCTGTTCGTCGCGCTCGCGGCCTATGGCGTGCTGATCGTTGTGCTCGCCGCGACGCTGATCACCGAGACCCTGCCGCCCGAGCGCCGCCGAATGCGCGGCCACAGCACGACCGCGGAACGTTACCGGGTGGTGCTCTCCGATCGGGTGTTCATCGGGGTCGCCCTCATCGCGGGGCTGATGTTCTCCGGCCTGTTCGCCTACCTTTCGGCATCGTCCTTCCTGTTCCAGGAGCTCTACGGCTTCAGCGCTCAGCAGTACGGCATCCTGTTCGGGGTCAACTCGCTGGGTCTCGCGGTTGCGTCGCAGGTCTCCTCGCGGCTCATGCGCCGCTTCGCGCCGGCGCGCATCCTGGTGATCTCGCTGCCGATCATGGCCCTCGCCGGTTTCACCGCGGCCGCGGCGGCCGCCCTCGACCTCGGGTTGGGTGCGATCGTGGCGAGCACCTTCGTCTTCCTGAGTTGCGCGGGACTGAGCTATCCGTGCGTGCAGGTGACAGCGCTCGCGCCGCATGCGGCGGAGGCCGGCACCGCTGCGGCCCTTCTCGGCGCGATCAACTTCGGTCTGGCCAGCGCCTCGGCGCCCCTCGTCGGTGCGTTCGGCACCGAAACGGCGATCCCGATGGGTCTGGCGATGGGCGTCGCCCTCACCGTTGCCACGACGCTGCTCTGGATCGTCGTGCGGCCATTGCGTGCCGTGCGGGTCGGCGACGAACCGGCAGAGCTCGCGGTCGCCGCTCACTGAACCCCACGGCGGTCGCCGAGTGTATCGATTTGCGTCGACTGCGCAGGATGACGCCAGTGCGCTCGACGCAAATCGATGCGATAGGTGACGTCGGGCCGCTAGCGTCGGCACATGAGAATCTTGCTCGTCGGTGCCGGCGGAGTGGGCGACGCGATCGCGAAGATCGCCGCCCGCCGCGACTTCTTCGAAACGATGGTCGTGAGCGATTACGACCTCTCCCGGGCTGAGCGCACGATCGCCGCGGTGACCGCGAAGCACGGCGACCAGGGCGACCGGTTCGTCGCGGCGAAGATCGACGCCTCCGACCCCGAGTCGGTCGCCGCGGTGGCTCGCGAGCACGGTGCCACGCACGTGATGAACGCCGTCGAGCCGAAATTCGTGCCGACGATTTTCGCCGGAGCGCTCGCCGCCGGAGCCGACTACCTCGACATGGCGATGAGCTTGTCCGAGCCGCATCCCGACGACCCCTATGCCCTCACCGGCGTGAAGCTCGGTGACGACCAGTTCCGGCAGGCCGGCGACTGGGAGAGCGCAGGCAGACTCGCCCTGGTCGGGATGGGCGTCGAGCCGGGTCTGTCCGACGTGTTCGCCCGCTACGCAGCCGACGAGTTGTTCTCCTCGATCGACGAGCTGGGGGTTCGCGACGGCGCGAACCTCGTCGTGAGGGACGAGAACGGCGAAGAGATCTTCGCGCCGTCGTTCAGCATCTGGACGACGATCGAGGAGTGCCTCAACCCCCCGGTCGTCTGGGAGAAGGACCGGGGTTGGTTCACGACGCCGCCGTTCTCCGAGCCGGAGGTGTTCGACTTTCCCGACGGCATCGGGCCGGTGGAGTGCGTCAACGTCGAGCATGAGGAGGTGCTGCTCATGCCGCGCTGGGTCGACGCGAAGCGGGTCACCTTCAAGTACGGACTCGGCGACGAGTTCATCGGCGTGCTGAAGACCCTGCACAAGCTTCATCTCGACGCGACCAACCCGATCCGGGTCCGCAGCTCGAACGGTCCCGTCGAGGTCGCCCCGCGCGACGTCGTCGCCGCCGCGCTGCCCGACCCGGCGACGATCGGCCCGCGGATGACCGGAAAGACCTGTGCCGGCCTCTGGGTGACCGGCACGGGCAAAGACGGCAAGCCTCGCGAGGTGTATCTGTACCACGTCAGCGACAACGAGTGGACGATGGCCGAATACGACAGCCAGTGCGTCGTGTGGCAGACGGCTCTCAACCCCGTGATCGCGCTCGAGCTACTCAGCACTGGGGTGTGGAGCGGCACCGGGGTGCTCGGCCCGGAAGCTTTCCCGGCCACGCCGTTCCTCGACCTGATGGCGAAGGCCGAAGCCGACGGCGGTTACGGGCAGGCGTGGGGGCTCGACGACCGCTGAGCGGTGCGGCCTAGGCTGGAACTCAAATGGATGTGATCCGCCCGTTGGCCGGCGCTGCCGGTCATGCGCCCGCCGGGGGCAGCCTCGACGATCTCCGCCGCAGCAATCTGTCGATCGTGCTCGGGCTCGTCCACGCGAACCGCCAGATCTCCCGCGCCGAACTCACGCGAGCGACCGGCCTCAACCGGTCGACGATCGCCACCATCGTCGCCGACCTCGAGTGGCGCGGCATGGTGCAGGCCGCCGACCCACGCGCCACCAATCGTGTCGGCAGGCCGAGCGCGACCATCATCCCGACCGAGCGCATCGCGGCGATCGCCGTGAATCCCGAACTCGATGCGACGACCGTCAGCGTCGTCGCGCTCGGGGGCCGCGTCCTTCGGGTCGTGCGGTACGAGAACGACCGCATCCCCTCGGCTCGCGAAGTGGCGAACGCGGTCGCGGCCGTCGTTGCCGGGATGCGCCCGGATCTTGAACGTCGACATCACCTTGCCGGCATCGGGGTCGCCGTGCCCGGGCAGGTGCGGTCGCGGGACGGTTTCGTCAACCTGGCCCCGCACCTGGAGTGGGTCGACGAGCCGCTCGCCGAGATGATCACGGCGGCGACGGGACTTCCGACCTCGGCGGGAAACGACGCCGCCTGCGGCGTCATCGCCGAGGGGATGTTCGGCGCCGGGCGCGGGCAGAGCCATCTGGTGTTCCTCAACGGGGGCGCGAGCGGGATCGGCGGCGGGGTCATCGTCGGCGACTCGCTCCTCGCCGGGAGCGAAGGATTCGGCGGCGAGTTGGGGCACACGCTCGTGAACTCCAACGGGAAGCTGTGCCACTGCGGCGCCTCCGGCTGCCTCGAAACCGAGGTCACCCGCGCTGCGGTCTTCGAGGCCCTCGGGTGGGCGGGATCCTCGGCGACAGAGATCCCGGATCGGCAGGCTTCGGCGGCCGACCTCTCCGAATCGGGCCGCCAGGAGATCGAGCGACAACTCGAGTT
>CAZCEE010000200.1:0-4953 GCA_964497165.1 uncultured Schumannella sp.
CGGGTCGACGTCGGTCTGGTTCTCGTAGGCCTCCGGCACCATCATCATCATCGCGTGCGGCAGCGAGCGGCCCGCGAGGTTCAGGAGTTCCACGACCTCGTCGAACGATGCCGAGTCGCTCGCGCCCGGCGTGTTGATCGGGAGGATCGACCGGATGTCGCCGAGCACATCGCTCTCGAGCTGTGACTGCCGCGCGCGCATCCAGTTGCGGTTGCCCTGCACGGTGTTGATCTCGCCGTTGTGCGCGATCATGCGGAACGGCTGGGCGAGCGGCCACGACGGGAACGTGTTCGTCGAGTACCGCGAGTGCACGAGGGCGAGCTTCGACACGAAGCGCTCGTCGGAGAGGTCGGGGTAGAACGGCTCGAGCTGAAGCGTCGTCACCATGCCCTTGTAAACGAGGGTGCGTGCGCTCAGCGACGGGAAATAGGCCCCCAGTTCGCGCTCGGCACGTTTGCGCAGACGGAACGTCAACCGGTCGAGCAGGATGCCGGACAGCGGCTGACCCCGCTCTTCTCCAACAGCAGAGCCGTCGCCACGGGTCGCCTCGACGAACACCTGCTCGAATACCGGTGCCGCCTCACGCGCGAGAGTGCCGAGGTGAACCGGGTCGGTGGGCACGTCGCGCCAGCCGATCACCCGGAGCGACTCCTGCTCGGCGATCGTCGCGATGGCTGCCTTCTGCGCGTCGCGCTCGGTCTTGTCGGTCGGCAGGAAAGCCATTCCGACCGCGTACCGCCCGACCGGCGGCAGGTCGAAGCCCGCGACGGCGCGCAGGAACTGGTCGGGGATCTGGGTGACGATGCCCGCACCGTCGCCGGTACCCGCATCGGATCCGATCGCTCCGCGGTGCTCGAGGTGACGCAGCGCATCCAGGGCCTGCGTGACGATGTCGTGCCCGGCAGTCCCGCGCAGCGTCGCAACCATGGCGAGACCGCACGCGTCCTTCTCGAACGCAGGGTTGTACAGCCCCTGCGCCGCAGGAACGGTGCTGAACCGTTCGTATGCGCTCTGAACCATGGGTACCGTCCTCACGATGGTGCTGTGGGACGGCGCTGGCCCAAAGGATGCTGTGGTGGCGAGGTGTTGTCCGTAGTCGGGGGCCGGGAAGGGTGCGCGGCGGCGGGACTATGGTCGGGTTGCTCCGCTTGTGGCGGGCGCCGGAGTCGTGCCGGCACCATCGCCGGGCTCATCAGAATCTGAATAGATCTGGTCGGAGTCTACCGCAGAGTCGGGTGTCCACTCCTTGCCGGGCTGGTAGACGCTCGCTTCGATGCCCGGGTGCCGCTTGGTCTGCACGACGATGACGATGATGCCGACCAGGATGAACAGCAGCGCGCCCCACACGTTGGACCGGATGCCGAACAGCGTCTCGCTCGGGTCAAGCCGGATCGACTCGAACCAAGCACGACCGATGCCGTACCAGATCGCGTAGAGCCCGACCATCTTGCCCCAGTGCCAGGCGTCGCGCCGCGCGAACGTCGCACGAAGGCGGAAGAACCACTCCGGGAGGCCGATCGTCGTTACGATCGAATCGAGCAGACGCTGGACGGGCGCGAGGAGGCCGCTCGTCGCCTTGCTGAACGAAACGCGATTCTCGATGAGCATCAGCACGCCGAAGCCCGCGAGAAGCCAGATGATCTCGTAGAGGAAAGTCGGGTGGAACAGCGCGTCTTCGGGGACGCCGACGGGGATCGCCGCGTTCGGACGGTCGATCTCGAGACCCCACGGCAGGTCGGTGGGAAGGCCGAACAGTTCTTGGTTGAAGTAGTTGCCGAGACGGCCGGAGGCCTGGGCGAGCAGCAGCGTCGGAGCCATCGCGTCGACGGCTGCGGTGAAACGCAGGCCGGCGAGGCGGCAGGCGATGTAGACACCGAGGGCGCCGAACAGCACCGCGCCGAAGATCGCGACGCCACCCTCCCAGACCGCCCAGACGCTTCCGCGTTCGAAGACGTTCCAGGGGTTCTTGCCTTCGCCGAAGAAGTCGTCGGGATGGGTGGCGACGTGCCAGACGCGCGACCCGACGATTCCGAACACGACGGCCCAGATCGACAGGTCGATGACAATCCACGGCTCGGCGCCGCGAGCGGTCAGCCGGTAGTTCGACACCACGATCGCCACGGCGATGCCGAACAGGATCGCCAGGGCGTAGACGTGGATGACGAACTGCTCGGGAACCCACGGCAGAATGCCCACGAGTGCGTCGTGGATGAACCCCAGAGGGATCTCGAACGACGACCAGTCGGACGGCGGGCTGGGGAGGCTCGTCGGGATCACGTCGGCGAGTCTACTTCCTGGCCGCCGTCGCGCCGGACGCGAGCTCCGCGGCCTTGGCAGCGAGCCCCGAGACGCCGCCTTCTGCCAACGCGCTGACCAGCGCTGAGCCGACGATCGCGCCGTCGGCGTAACCGAGAACCTCGGCGACCTGATCGCCCGTCGAGATGCCGATGCCGACGCACACGTTCGCAGGCCCGACGCCCCGCAGGCGCGCGACGAGCGAACGTGCCGCCGCGTCGACATCCTGCCGGGCTCCGGTGATGCCCATCGTGGAAACCGCGTAGACGAATCCACGACTCGCTTCGACCGTGGTCGCCAGTCGGGCGTCGGTGGAGGACGGGGCGGCGAGGAAGACGCGGTCGAGACCGGTGCGGTCGCTCGCCGCGATCCACTCGTCGGCGGAGTCGGGCGTGATGTCGGGCGTGATGAGCCCCGCTCCCCCGGCATTCACGAGCGCGTCGGCGAACGCATCCACCCCGTACTGCAGCACGGGGTTCCAGTAGGTCATCACCAGCACGGGGATGTCGACCCGCGCGCGCACCGCCTCGACCGCGGTGAAGACGTCGCGCACCCGGAAGCCGCCCGCGATTGCGGCCTCGGTGGCCTTCTGGATCGCGAGGCCGTCCATGACCGGGTCGCTGTACGGCAGGCCCAGCTCGAGCGCATCGACGCCGTTCTCGGCGAGGGCGACGGCCGCATCGATGCTCGTGCCGAGGTCGGGGAAGCCGACCGGGAGGTAGCCGATGAGACTGCCGCGGCCGTCGTCGCGATTCTGGGCGATACGTGTGGCAACCGAGAGGGTGGGGACGCTCATGACTGCTTCGCCCCCTCGTCGAACAGATCGAACCAGGCACCGGCCGTGGCGACGTCTTTGTCACCACGGCCGGAGAGGTTCACCAGGATGGTCGCGTCCGCACCGAGCTCACGCCCGAGCCGCAGGGCGCCGGCGAGGGCGTGGGCGGATTCGATGGCCGGAATGATGCCTTCGGTCATCGAGAGCAAGCGGAGGGCATCCATCGCCTCGGTGTCGGTCGCCGGGAGGTACGTTGCGCGCCCGCGGTCGTTGAGCGCGGCGTGCTCAGGGCCGACGCCCGGGTAGTCGAGTCCCGCCGAGATCGAGTGGGATTCGATCGTCTGACCGTCTTCGTCCTGCAGCACGTAGGAGCGCGAGCCATGCAGCACCCCGGGGCGGCCGCGTTCGATCGTCGCGGCATGCTTCGGGGTGTCGACGCCGTCACCCGCCGCCTCGATTCCGTACAGCTTCACGTCGGCATCGTCGAGGAACGCGTGGAAGATGCCGATCGCGTTCGACCCGCCGCCCACGCACGCCATCACGGCATCCGGAAGTTTGCCGGTGAGGTCGAGCACCTGCTGGCGCGCCTCCTCGCCGATGATCTTCTGGAAGTCGCGCACCATCGCCGGGAACGGATGCGGGCCCGCCGCCGTCCCGAAGATGTAGTTAGTCGTCTCGACGCTCGTCACCCACTCGCGATACGCCTCGTTGATCGCATCCTTGAGCGTGCGGCTTCCGGTGGTGACCGAGACGACCTCGGCACCGAGCAGGCGCATGCGCGCGACGTTGAGCGCCTGCCGCTGCGTGTCGACCTCGCCCATGAAGATCGTGCATTCGAGGCCGAACAACGCGGCCGCCGTCGCCGTCGCGACGCCGTGTTGGCCCGCCCCGGTCTCGGCGATGACGCGCTTCTTGCCGAGGCGCCGGGTGAGCAGCGCCTGGCCGAGCACATTGTTGATCTTGTGCGAACCGGTGTGGTTGAGGTCTTCGCGCTTGAGGATGATGCGCGCACCCCCCGCGTGTTCGGCGAACCGCGGCACCTCGGTGATGATCGACGGCCTGCCGGTGTAGGTGCGGTGGAGTTCCGCCAGTTCGGCGGCGAACGACGGGTCGGCCTTCGCGGCCTCGTAGGCCGCCGCGAGTTCGTCGATCGCCGCGATGAGCGACTCGGGCATGAACCGGCCGCCGTACCCGTCAAAGAAGGGACCAGGGCGATCGCGCAGGGATTCCGTTGTCACTTTCCTGCCTCCAGGAAACTTTTGAGGGTCGCGACGGGGTCGCCACCGGTGACGAGCGCCTCGCCGATGAGCACGACATCCGCCCCCGCCGCTCGGTAGTGGGCGACATCGGCGGGGTCTTTCACAGCAGACTCTGCCACCCGGATGATGCCCGACGGGATGCGGTCGGCGAGCGTTCCGAACAGGTCGCGGTCGAGTTCGAACGTTGAAAGGTCGCGCGCGTTGATGCCGACGATTGCGGCACCGACGTCGAGGGCGCGCTCGACCTCCTCAGCGGAGTGGGCTTCGACGAGAGGCGTCATCCCGAGTTCGAGAATGAGGGTGTGCAGTTCCTGCAGCACGGGCTGGGTGAGCGCGGCGACGATGAGCAGCACGAGGTCGGCGTCGGCCGCGCGGGCTTCGAACACCTGGTACGGCTCGGCGATGAAGTCTTTGCGGAGTACCGGAACCGCGACCGCGGCGCGCACATCGGTGAGGTCCTGCAACGAACCGCCGAAGCGGCGCTCCTCGGTGAGCACGCTGATCGCGCTCGCCCCGCCGGTCTGGTACGAGACGGCCAGAGATGCGGGATCGGCGATCTCGGCGAGAGTGCCGCGCGACGGGCTCGCGCGTTTCACCTCGGCGATGACCTTCACCCGGTCGGCG
>CAZCEE010000201.1:0-4900 GCA_964497165.1 uncultured Schumannella sp.
GAGCCGAAACCAGCACGGCGAGTCCGATCGGCACGAGCCCGAATCCGACCCAGCCGAGGGCCGAAAGTCGCTCCCCCACGACGAGCACCGCGAGAACTGTCGCGAACACCGGCTCGAGCAGCGTGATCGTCGTCGCCGTCGAGCTGCGCACCGACCGCAGCCCGATTCCGAACAGCAGGTAGGCGACGAACATCGGACCGAGCACGAGGTATCCGACGAGACCGACCGACGTCCAGGCCTGCGCCAGCGGGCCGCCTACGACGAGAAGCAAGACGAGCAGCGGGAGGGAGCCCAGGCCGAACATCCCACCCATCACTCCGCGCGACGGGTGTCCGGCGCGGATGGCGCGCGACGATGCGTAGGTGTAGAGCGCGTAGGCGAAGCCAGCGAGCAGCCCCACACCGACTCCGAGAGCGGCGAGCGCTGCAGACGCGCCCGCCTCCCCGCCCTCCTGGCGGCCGAGGGCGAGCAAGGTGATCCCGACGACGGCCAGCCCCGTCGAGACGAGCCAACGCGTCGATAGCCGTTCACGCTCGACGACCCACTCGATGAGAGCCGCGAACACCGGGCCCGAGCCGAGCGCGACCACGTTGCCCACCGCGACACCCACGAGATCCATGCCGGTGTAGAACGCGAGCGGATAGACGACTACGCCGATCGCCCCGATGGCCGCCCAGCGTCGGCCGACGGGATCCCGCAGCACACCGCGCGACATCAGCGGGGCCGTGACGAACAGCAGCACGCCGCCGATCCCCATCGTCGCCGCGCCGACGCCAAGCGGACTGACGTCGTCGGGCAGCAGTGTCGCCGTCGTACCGGTCGTGCCCCACAAGAGGCACGCGAGGACGAGCGCGACGATCCCGGCTCTGGAGAAAGCGGAGGTGCGTGCGCCCGTCACCCGACGACGATAGACGAAAGCACGGTGGGCCCTGAGGGACTCGAACCCCCGGCATCCTCGGTGTAAACGAGGCGCTCTACCAACTGAGCTAAGAGCCCGCGACGCGCTCGATGCTACCGGTCGCTCTAAGGTGTCGGCATGAGAGCCGCTCGCGAACGAGTCCGTACCCTTGTCGAGTCGAAGCCGTTCCAGCGCTCGATCATCGTGCTCATCGTGTTCAACGCCGTCATTCTGGGGCTTGAGACCTACCCGGCCGTCGTGGATGCCACCGGCGAAGTGCTCGGGATCATCAACGCCATCATCATCGGCATCTTCGTCGTCGAGATCACGTTGCGGATCTTCGCCCACGGCTTGTCGTTCTTCCGCAACGGCTGGAACCTCTTCGACCTTTTCGTGGTCATCGTCGCGGTCATTCCCGCTGGCAGCGAGGCCGGCGTCCTGCGCGTGTTGCGCCTGCTGCGCGTGCTGCGGCTGCTGTCCGCCGTCCGGTCGATGCGCCTCGTCGTGGCGGCGCTCGGCGCGTCGATGCCGGGGATCGCCTCGATCGGCGCGTTGCTGTTCATGCTGATCTACGTCTTCTCGGTCGCCGCGACCACGTTGTTCGGTGCTCAGAACCCCGACCATTTCGGCGACCTCTGGGTGTCGGGAGCTTCGCTCTTCCGCATCATGTTCGGCGACGGCTGGCCCGATTTCGTGGCGCCGATGGCATTCGATGCCCCGTGGATCTGGGGCTTCTTCATCGTGTTCACGATCGCGGCATCGCTCATCGTGCTGAACCTGCTGATCGCGGTCGTCGTCGAGGCGATGGACCGCATGAAGATGGCCGATATCGACGAGGCCATCGAGGAAGACAAGGCGCTCGACGAGCGCATCCTCGAAGAGCTGACGGCTCTCCGCGAACAGGTCGCCCGATTGGAGGCTGCGACGACCGGTCGCAAGCCCGACTGACCAGTATCCTGAGCGAGCATCACCCCAACGTTGGACGAAAGAGGCAGACGGATGGCGCGCTCACGGTTGGCCAGGACCCTGTCGGCGTTGGGCGCGGGTGTGCTCGCGGCCGCCGGCTTGACGGCGTGTATCGGAACTCCCGGTGGCATCCAGGCGCCCGACAGCTGGACCATCCTCAGCTACCAGATCGCCGACACCAACCTCGAGCCGTTCATGATGGACGACGTTGAAGAGATGGGCCTCGTCGGCTCGCAGCCCGGCTTCAACCTGATCGCGCTCGTCGACCGCGCCGAGGGCTACACCGACACCTCGGTGCTCGGCATCCCCGACTGGACGGGCGCGAAGCTTCTCGAGATCGAGAAGGGCGGCGCGACCGAGCTCTTCGACTACGGCCCGCTCAACACCGGTGACCCCGACGTGCTCGCCGCATTCATCAGCGAAACCATCAAGGCCTACCCCGCCGCGAACTACGGGCTCGTCATCTCCGACCACGGGGCTTCGTGGCCGGGCGTCGGCGGCGACGAGTCGCACGACCACGACTCGCTCACGCTCACCGAACTCGACCAGGCGATCGGCCAGGGACTTGAAGAGGCGGGCGTCGACAAGCTCTCGCTGCTCGGCTTCGACGCGTGCCTGATGGCCACCTTCGAAGTCGCCTCGACGATGGCACCGCACGCCGACCGGTTGGTCGCATCGCAGGAGCTTGAGCCGGGACACGGCTGGGACTACACCGCCCTCGAGGCGGCGTATCGCGGCGCGACCGTCGACGAACTCGGGTCGGCAATCATCGAAGGCTTCCGCAACCAGGCCCTCGCCGCAGGAACCGAGAACGAGATCACCCTCTCCCTCGTCGACCTCGAGAATTTCGCGGTCGTCGATGAGGCGGTCTCGGCGTTCGCGGCCGCGCTCACCGAACGCGTCGCCGACGTCGCTCCCACCGTGGGCCGCACGCTCGCCCAGACTCTCGGGTTCGGTACCAACCCCGATCCGCGCTACGACACCCACATGAAAGACCTCGGCATCCTCGCGGGCGAGATCAGCGTCGACGCTCTCGACGTCGCCGACGAAGCGGATGCCGTGGTTCGCGCCGTCAACGACGTCGTCATCGACAAGGTCGACGGGCAGGCGACGCGCGGCGCCACCGGACTCTCGATCTACTTCCCGCCGAACGACGGGTACTACAACGCCGACTACGCGGCCGTCGCGGAGCGCACCGGCTGGGCCGACTTCCTGACGACCTACTACGACGAGGGCGGCCAGATCGACGTCGGCAACCTGCCCGACTTCATCTCCAACGACGCGATCGTCGCATTCGCCGACGGCGGGCTGTACGTTTCCGGCCAGTTCGGGGCGGGCGCCGAGGCCAACATCTCGGAGGCCTTCCTCTACTACGGCATCCTCAACGGCGACGGCACGATCAGCTACATCGGCGAACGTCCCGCCCAGGTGTCGACCGACGGTTCGGGCGTGGCGAATGCGTTCTACAACCTCGCCTACCTGTCGCTCAGTGACGGCGAAGACACCTCCCTCGCCTACCTCGCCTACGCCCAGGACGAGAACGCCGGCACGGCGAGCATCAGTGTGCCGCTCGAGTACTACGAGTCGGGCAACAGTGAAGCGATCAGCGGCCTCCTCGAACTCGGCCTCGACCCGGCGACCGGCTCGATCGTCTCGGAGACCTACTACTCCTACAACCCCGACACCGGAACGTACGGCGAACTCGCGGTGCAGTCGAACGGGCTCATCGTGCCGCTCGTGCAGGACTACGACCCGACGACCGGCCAATACGCCTGGGTGCCGACCAACGACGTCGGGTTGTACGCCGAACTCGCGAACCTGCAGTACCTCGTCGACCCGCTGCCGTCCGGGACCCAGCTCGTCGTCGAACTCTGGGTTGTCGACTTCGGCGGCAACGCGGACTACGTGAGCGCCCTCGTCACCGTCCCGTAGCTTTCCGTTTTCAGGAATCGATGGGACTGGTGTTGACTCCTGTGGGCTGTGAGACCACGCACGTTGACATCCGCTACTTCAGCCACACATCTTCCTGAAAACGGATGCTGCGCGAGCTGAGAGCGCGACCTGACGTCCGGCGGATACCAGTCCGGCGGATGCCGGTCAGACCGCCAACAGGTGGTCAGACCTTCAGCGGGCGCACCTCGTCAAGAGCCGCGCGGTACTCCTCGATCGAGCGCGCCTCACCGGGAGCGGTGATGAACGAGGCACGGATGACGCCCTTGGTGTCGATCACGAAGGTCGCGCGATTCGCGAAACCCTTCTCTTCCAAGAAGACGCCGTACTCCTTGGCGACGGCACCATGCGGCCAGAAGTCGGCGAGCAGTTGGAATGCGTAGGCCTCCTGCTCGGCGAACGCACGGAGCGTCGCCTTCGAGTCGACAGAGATGCCGAGCAACTCGACCTCGTGGTCGGTGAACAGGTCGAGGTTGTCGCGCAGCGCGCACAGTTCGCCCGTGCAGATCCCCGAGAAGGCGAGCGGGAAGAACACCAAGGCCACCGCCTTCACCCCGCGGAAGTCGCTGAGTCGCACCCGCTCACCGAACTGGTTGGCGAGGTCGAAGTCGGGTGCCTGGGTGTCGTTCTCGAGAGCCATCGCTGCTCGCGCTTCCTTTCGCCGCCGAACGTCGGGTCCGGGGGTCCAGCGCACGATCATACGCCTCGGAAACCCAATCGGCCGGGGCAACTAGAATGGAATGGCGCTTCGCGCGGCGGTCCACGAGATCGCATCCTCATCAAGCCACCAGAACGCTCTACCAGCGTCGAACACACATGTGAGGTCATCGGTGCCCATCAACGACCAGGACCCGTATTCGGTCGACCACACCGATCAAGACCCGGACGAGACCGCCGAATGGCAGGAGTCGCTCGACGCCCTCGTCAGCGCCAAGGGTCGCGGCCGCGGGCGCGACGTCATGCTGAGCCTCCTCAAGCGCTCGAAGGACCTGCAGCTCGGCGTGCCGATGGTGCCGACGACCGACTACATCAACACGATCGCGCCGGAGCACGAGCCCGCTTTCCCCGGTGACGAAGAGGTAGAGC
>CAZCEE010000202.1:0-4887 GCA_964497165.1 uncultured Schumannella sp.
GCCGGTCTACCAAGCGGGAACGCTCAGCGGCAATCCGCTCGCCGTCGCCGCCGGGCTCGCGACGCTACGCCACGCGACTCCTGAGGTGTACGCCCGCGTGGACGCGGCGGCAGAGGTCGTGGCGACGGCAGTGCACGAAGCGCTGGATGCTGCGGGGGTCGCGCACGTGATCCCGCGCGCCGGTTCGCTGTTCTCGGTCGCCTTCCGATCGGATGCCGTGCGCGACTACGTCGACGCGCGCGACCAGGAGGCCTGGCGGTATCCACCGTTCTTCCACGCGATGCGCGAAGCAGGTGTCTCCCTGCCGCCGAGCGTGTTCGAGGCGTGGTTCCTGAGCGCCGCCCATGACGACCCGGCGCTCGACCGCATCCTCAGTGCGCTCCCCGTGGCGGCTTCGGCGGCTGCCTTCGCCCACCCGCCCGCCTGACGCCGCTGCGCGCCCCCACCCCCCGGCGCGCCCCCACCCTTTCCCGCGCGCCATTTCGTCCACGCGAACCATTCATCCGCGCAAATTAGTGCGCGCGAACCATCGATCAGCGCGAAAATTCGCGGATCGCCTGCAGTGGGCGGACGCGGGCGTTCCCGCCGCCTGACCCCACGATTCGTGCCGGTTGGCCCTGGTTTCGGCGGCGGAGGGCCAAACGGCACGAATCGTTGGGGTGTCGTCGGGGCTAGCCGTCCGACATCCGCTCGCGGAAGCCCTGCTGGTTGACCCGGTTGCCGCAGCGCACCGAGCAGAAGCGTTTCGAGCCGTTGCGGGACTGGTCGACGAGGAGGCCGGTGCAGCCGTCGGCGGCGCAGACCCGCATTCGGTCGTTCTCGTTGGTGCGGGTGACTTCGGCGAGAGCGAGCGCACCTTCGGCGCGCATCCGGTCGGCGAGGGGGGCGTCGGGGCTGGTGGCGTGCAGGTGCCAGTCGAAGCGGTCGTGTCGCACGAGGAACGGCAGCGCCTTCACTTCCCGTAGCCATCGGTTGATCTCGCCGACTTGTTCGTCGCGGGGGAGCGACCAGAGTGCCCGCAGTTCTTCGCGCGTTCGCACGACGGATGCCAGCTCAAGCGCGTCGTGATCGAAGCGTCCGGTGTAGCCGTGCTCGTCGAGCAGCGCGGTGAGTTCGGTCGGCGTCGAGAGTTCATCGGCGCCGGTTCGGGATGCCGTCGGATGGGTGTTCGCGAGCGCGACGAGGAACGCGAGGGTGTCCTCCGTGTCAGGAGTGAAATGCAATTTGAACCCTTACCGTCGCAAAGAGTAGTGTCACGAGCGTAACCGCAGTTGACTCCTGACAGGACCAAGGCCATGAACTCCACCCGCGTGTCGACCGGACTCGTGATCGGCGTGCTCGCCTCCGTCGCCTTCGGCACCTCGGGGTCGCTCGCGAAGCCGCTCATGGAGGCCGGTTGGAGTCCTGCCGCCGCGGTCACCGTGCGGGCCGGGCTCGCCGGCATCCTGCTGGTGCCGTTCGCCCTCGCCGCCCTGCGCGGAAAGTGGGATGTCGTCTGGAAGGCGCGTTGGCGCATCCTTGGCATGGCGCTCATCGGCGTCGCAGGCACGCAACTGGTGTACTTCGCCGCCCTCCAGCGCATTCCCGTGTCGTCGGCGTTGCTGATCGAGTACCTCGCACCGCTGCTGCTCGTCGCGGGCGTCGCCGTCATGACGAGGCGGATGCCGCGCCCCCTCGTGCTCGTCGGCTCGGCGGTCGCGATCGGCGGGCTGGTGCTCATCATCGGACCGGTCGGCGGCGGCGATGCCCTCGGCGCTGAGCCCATCTTGGGATACGTGTTCGCAGCCCTCGCTGCAGTCGGCTGCGCCCTCTACTACGTGATCGCCGCGCGTCCCGCGCACGGGCTGCCGCCGGTCGCCTTCGCGGCGTTCGGACTCGTGCTCGGGTCGCTGTCGCTCGGCGTCGTCGGGCTCACCGGTCTCGTGCCGTTCGACATCGTGCTCACCGACGTGAACGCCCTCGGCGGCGTCGTGCCCTGGTGGGCGCCGCTGCTGATCCTCGCCGCCACCACCGCGATCGGGTATGCGTTCAGCATCACCGCATCGCAGATGCTCGGATCGCGCCTCATGTCGTTCGTCGGGATGCTCGAAGTCGTTTTCGCGTCGCTGTTCGCGTGGGTGCTGCTCGGCGAGGCGCTCGGGCCGTTCCAACTGCTCGGCGGGGTGCTCATCCTCGCGGGCATCGCGTTCGTGCGCTCTGAGAAACAGGTGGATGCCCCGCTCGAGGCCGTGCCGGTGGAACCAGGGGTCTTGACGAGGTCGTGAGCTTCGGCGCACCGTGGAGGGATGGACCAGCCCACGGCAGCGGAAGCCCTCGCCCGGCTCGAACGACTCGTCGGAGATTGGGACGTCGTCGCGACCTGGCCCGATGACTCGATCGGGCCCGCTCACGGACGCACGACGTTCGCCTGGCACGAGTCGGGCGCCCACCTCATCCAAACCGCGAGCATCGACATCCCAGAAGCCCCCGACTCGACGAGCGTGATCGGCTGCGATGCGGCGACCGGCGGGTATGTGCAGCTCTACTCAGACGTCCGAGGAGTCTGCCGCATCTACCGCATGAGCATCGATGAGAACGAGTGGATGCTGTCACGCGACGGCATCCCGTTCGGTCAGCGCTTCGTCGCGCACACGTCTGGCGACGGCAACACGATGACCGGTGGCTGGGAAGCCGACGAGAATGGGGTCTTTCGGCCCGACTTCTCGGTGGTCTACAGCCGCGTGACCTGACCCGAGGTCAGAACTGTGAGCGCGGCGGCTTTTCCATGCCGTGCACGCGGGGTTCTTCGGGCTCGGCCGCGGTGTCTTCGCTGACGCCGCCCATCTCGTCGGGGTCGCCTGTTCCCGGGTACGGGGTTCCTGCGGTCGTGCGCTCGTCGTCGGGTTCACGTTCGTCGGCGGGCGGCAGATGATCGGTGGGTCGGCGCAGTTCGTTCGAGTCAGCCATGCACCCAGCCTGCGCGCCGCACCGCGATTCGGAAAGGGGGTTGCGCCGGTTAGCCTTGCGAGCATGCGCAGGCTCATCTCGTCCGGGTCCACTTTCGAGTCGCAGATCGGGTACTCGCGTGCCGTGGTCTCCGGCGAGTGGGTGTTCGTCTCGGGCACCACCGGATACGACTACTCGACGATGACGATCTCTGACGACGTCGAGGAGCAGACCCGGCAGACGCTGCGCAACATCGGTGCGGCCCTGACCGAGGCCAGCGCCTCGTTCGCCGACGTCGTGCGCGTGCACTACCTGATGCCCGACCTCGCCGACTTCGAGAAGACCTGGCCCGCGCTGCAGGAGGTCTTCGGTGAGGTGCGCCCCGCCGCGACGGCGTTCCAGGCGGGTCTGTCGAGCCCGGAGATGAAGATCGAGATCGAGGTCACCGCGCACCTCGGTCAGAGCTGACGGGCACCGTGACTCCCGCCGAGCGGGCGCAACGCGTGCGTCCCGAACGCTTCGTCAGTGTCGACGTCGAGACCGCCGGTCCGACCCCCGGCGACTACGCGATGATCTCGATCGGTGCCTGCCTCGTCAACGAGCCCGAGCGCGGCTTCTACGTCGAGCTGAAGCCCGATCGGGATGCCGTGGTCGAGTCCGCCCTCAAGGTGAGCGGCCTGAAGATGGACGAGCTCACGGCCACCGGCACCGACCCGCAGCAGGCGATCGAAGAGTTCGCACAGTGGATCCGCGACGTGGTTCCGCCGCAGACCCACCGTGCCGTCTTCGTCGGTTTCAACGCCGTTTTCGACTGGATGTTCGTCAACGAATACTTCGTGCGGTACGGAATCGAGAACCCGTTCGGACACGGGGGTCTTGACATCAAGTCCTACTACGTCGGCATGATGGGCTCCACCTGGGAACAGACCAGCATGAAGCACCTGTCACCGAAGTACCTCGCAGGGCGACCGCTGTCGCACAACGCACTCGGTGACGCGCGCGATCAGGCCGAACTCTTCCGGGCGATTTCGGCGGATGCCGCAGCCCTGCGCGCCGCTAGCACGCAAGCCGAGGAGGCATCGTGAGCGAACCGTCGCCCGACACCGAAGTCGCGAGCATCATCGAGTCGGCGAAACGCCTCGGCGTCGAGCTCAACGAGGCCGAGACGGTGCAGTGGCTCACTGCGATCGCCGCCGAGACCGAAGGCGACCTTGAGATCGATGAGGCGAGCGGCACCTTCGGGCATCGGGTCGCGATGCTCGACTTCACCCCGCGCGACCTCGCCCGCTTTCGCGCGATCGGCAAGATCGTCGAACTCACCGGCGATCCGGCGGTCACCGAGGGGGCGCTCGCGCTCTCCGGATCGGCGGCCCAGTCGAAGATCCAGAGTTTCCCAGGCGACGCCGACTTCTTCCAGCGCTTCAACATCAAGGCGGCGACCCGCGAGGAGGCCTGCGACATCCTCGCGCGGTCGCTCAAAGAGAAGGTGCTGGCGTTCACCCGGGGTGCCACCTACCAGTTCCTCGAAGCGAAACTCGGCAGCACGAAAGCCGGCGCCCCGATCTCGTGGACCCTCGCCGACATCGAGGCCGGCGTGATCAAGACCCCCGACGGCGAGGTGCGCTGGGAGGATGCCGCGCGCGATCCCGGCTGGGTGAAAGCCGACTGGGTGGTCACCGATCCCGAGCGTCGGCGGCTGTCGAACGCGAGCAACGTCATCGACGTCACCTGGGAAGCTCCGAACGGCGACATCGTGCCGCTCGACGGCTACCTCGACACCTACTTTCAGGAGGTGTATCTCGACGCCGAGTCGGTGCCGACGTTCGCGAAAGTCGTGCAACACGTCTCCGACGACGCGCTCGACGAGTACGTCGAGCAGCTCGAGGGGGAGGTGCGCAAGTACCTCACGAAGCACCTCAACTACGGCAAGGCCGCCAAGCGCATGTACAACGTGTTCCGGCT
>CAZCEE010000203.1:0-4822 GCA_964497165.1 uncultured Schumannella sp.
CCCAGCCGCGCCAGGCACCGGCACCGATCACCGAACCGCAACGCGTGAAGGGCTCGACCCGACTCGAGGCGAAGAAGCAGCGTCGCCGCGACGGTCGGGATGCCGGACGCCGCCGCCCCGTCATCACGGAAGCCGAGTTCCTCGCCCGCCGCGAGAGCGTCGACCGGGTGATGATCGTGCGGAGCAAGTTCGGCCGCATCCAGATCGCCGTTCTCGAAGACGGTGTGCTCGTCGAGCACTACGTCGCGCGCGCGCAGGACGCGAGCCTCATCGGCAACGTGTACCTCGGTCGCGTGCAGAACGTGCTGCCGTCGATGGAGGCTGCGTTCGTCGACATCGGCCGTGGTCGCAACGCCGTGCTCTACGCGGGTGAGGTCGATTGGGAGGCCGCCGCGGCCGCCGCCGAGGGCGACGGCAACAAGAACCAGGCCCGCAAGATCGAGCTCGCGCTGAAGCCCGGCGACAAGGTGCTCGTGCAGGTCACGAAGGACCCGATCGGTCACAAGGGTGCCCGCCTCACGTCGCAGGTGTCGTTGCCCGGTCGCTACCTCGTCTACGTGCCGAACGGCTCGATGAACGGGATCAGCCGCAAGCTGCCCGACACCGAGCGCGCGCGTCTGAAGAAGATCCTCAAGGAGGTGCTGCCCGACGAGAACGGCGTCATCGTGCGCACCGCCGCCGAAGGTGCCACCGAAGAGCAGCTCACCCTCGACGTGCAGCGCCTGATCAGCCAGTGGGCGGAGATCAGCCGAGCCCTCGAGACCCAGCCGGCTCCTGCGCTGCTGCACAGCGAGCCCGACCTGCTGCTGAAGATCGTGCGGGATGTCTTCAACGAGGACTTCCACAAGTTGGTCGTCGCTGGCGACGACGCTATAAGCACGATCGAAGGCTACCTAGGCGCAGTCGCACCCGACCTCGCCGATCGAGTCGAGCGCTATGACGACGAATCTGTGGACTCGTTCGACAAGTACCGAGTTTCGGAACAGATCGACAAGGCGCTCGAGCGCAAGGTGTGGTTGCCGTCGGGCGGTTCGCTCATCATGGACCGCACCGAGGCGATGACCGTCGTCGACGTCAACACCGGCAAGTTCGTCGGCTCCGGCGGCAACCTCGAAGAGACGGTCACCCGCAACAACCTCGAAGCGGCTGAAGAGATCGTGCGCCAACTGCGGCTGCGCGACATCGGCGGCATCATCGTCGTCGACTTCATCGACATGGTCCTTGAGACCAACCGCGACCTCGTGTTGCGTCGGCTCGTCGAGTGCCTGTCGCGTGACCGCACCAAGCACCAGGTGGCTGAGGTCACCTCGCTCGGGCTCGTGCAGATGACCCGCAAGAAGTTGGGTCTCGGGCTCATCGAGTCGTTCAGCGAGAACTGCGAGACTTGCGCGGGCCGCGGCATCGTCATCCATCACGACCCGGTCTTCAAGCACCGTTCACCGGTCGGCGAGAACCCCGGCGGGTCGAACTCGTCGGGCGGCTCGTCGCGCAGCCGACGCGGTCGTGGCGGCGGGGGCGGCGCGCTCGCGAGTTCGGGCGTGAAGAACGGCGTCGGCGGAGTCGGCACCCACGCGATCACCGAAGACGTCAAGAACGCGCTCGCGCAGATCGCGAAGAGCACCGTGCCGACTTCGGGCGACGGTCACGCCTCCGAGAGCCACGCGGCTCACACCGCCGATGACGTCGCCGTCGCGGCGGCCGAGGCGACGGTCGAGATCCTCGACATCCCCGTGCAGAAGGCGCCGCGTTCGGCCCGCAAGGTCAGCACAACGGATGCCGAGAACATCCTCGGCTCCGTGCTCGAGGCGCTGCCTGAGCCGAAACAGCCCGGGCAAGGCCGGCGCGGTTCGCGCCGCGCGTCGACCGGAGGCACCGTCACGCCCCCGGCTGCAGCGGAATGAGCACCCCCGGCGGCCCGGCGGGCGATGATCTCGTGATCATCCCGCCGCCGCCACCGGGCGAACCTCAGCCGTCGGCCGAAACGCCGCGTGTCGAAACGCTGACGCCGATCGTGCTTCCCGCCGGTGCCGCGACGCGCAGCCCGGTGCTGCTGCTCGGCGTCGCGGTCGCCGCGGCCGCCGGGCTCGTCGTCAACCTCGCGGGTCTCGTCGGCTTTCCGTACAACGCTCCGGTCGAACAGATCTATGCGCTGGGCATCTCGGTCGACCTTCTCGCGATCGTGATCGTCTGCGGCCTCGGGGTCTGGTCTCGCGGCGTGGCTACCCGCTGCGCGCCCAGTCGGCGATCACCGTCGTCGCGCTCGCCTTCGCGGTCGGCGCGGCACTGCTGTGGATGGTCGCCGGCGGCATCGCCTCGATCATCCAGTTGTTCACCGCCGAGGGTGGCCGTTACATGTACGCGAGCGCCGGCCTGTTCTTCGGGGGCGCGGTCTGGGTGCTCGCCGTCGTCTTCGGCTCACACGGGTACCGCAGAGGCGGAACGCCGCGCAACAACGCGCTCGCGTTCGCCGCGCTCGCACTCGCCGGAGCGCTGGCCGTCTACGCGGTCACCTCGTCGCTGATTTACGGGCTCGGTCTCACCAACTGACCTCTGGCTGGGCGTGTGGGGTAGCACTAGGCTGCGGTCACCACGATCGAGGAGAGCATTGTGACCACTCCCGCTACGCCCCCCGCTACGCCCCCAGCAACGCCCCCCGCTGCGACGATGACCGACCCTTCAAAGCTGCTGCACCGCGCCCCCGCCTCGCGCACGCTGCGTCCGGCACTGATCGCGATCGCGATCGCTTGGGTCCTCATCCTCGTCATCCATATCGTCTATCTCATCCGCGAGTTCATCTGGATGATCAACGACGGCATCGAGTACCTGCCCAACGCGCTCGGCAACTTCGGGGAGGGCGTGATCTTCGAACCGATCGTGTTCTTCATCGGGGCGGGGGCGCTGCTGGTCTTCTTGTTGCCGATCCTGCCCGAGACCCGCTTGTTGACGGTCATGATTCGGGTCGCCGCCGCCGGCCTCGGCGGCTTCGTGCTGCTGACCCTGCTGGGCCTGTTCGAAGCCGTCACCGATATCGCGCGCTACGGTTTCGGGTTCGGCTACTTCATCAATGACTGGCTCGGTTACCCGCTCGTCATCGCGTTCGACATGACGGCTCTGCTCGTCATCGGTGGTGTCGTTTCGTGGCTGCTCGCGTCGAAGAAGGCTGCAGCGACCGCCTAGTCGGACTGGGGGCGGTGGCGCGAACTCTTGTCGCGCTGCCGCACCCGGAGCCCGGATGCCTGAAGCCGTCGCAGCAGCTCGCGCCCCGTAACGGGCTCGGCACCGCGGGCGACCAGGTCGTCCCAGCTGCGCAGCGGCACGTCGTAGTGGTCGTTGTCGAAACCGCGTTCCGGGACGCCGGCCGCCGCCGCAAACACGTGCAGCTCCGCGTAGGAGGTGTCACTCACCAGGTGCGCCCACAGTGTGCCGTGCGCGGGCCAGATCGGCTCGTCGATCAGCACCGTCATGGGGCGATCCTACGAGCGTCGATAGGGTGGCGGCATGACGGACCGGGAACTCGTGAGAGCCCTCCAACGACCCGGAGCGCTGCCGCCGTTCCTCACCGCACTCGGCATCTTCATCGCCCTCGTGGTGCTCGGATTCCTCAGCGCGACGCTCTCGACGCTGTCGGTGACGACCCAGGCCGAGTATCCGGCGGAGTTCTTTCTGCAGATCTGGGGGTCGCAACTCGTGTGGGGGCTGGCCGGCCCGCTCCCGATCGCGCTGGGCGCGTTCCTCTGCTTCTGGCAGATCGCGCCGATCGCGCCGAACCTGCGGCTTGCGCACGTCGTCACCCGGGCGATCCTCGCCGGTCTCGCGGGCACCCTGCTGCTCTTCTTGGTCGGCATCGTCTATTGGCTGATTACCGGATTGTTCGCACTGGGCAGCGAGTACGGCGGTGTCGGGTTGTACGACCTGACCCCCGTCTGGCCGTCCCCGCTGTACGTGCTCTTCCAGTCGCTCGCGACCTTCGTGCAGGTGCTTCCAGTGCTCATCCTCGGCGCCGTTCTGCTCTGGGGCTGGCTGCAACGGCACCCGCCGAAGGAGCGCGTCGCAGGCACTCTCGACGAGGTGTGATCACCTCCCGTATCCCGTTTGGGTTTTCCGGCGGATAGAGGCTAAACTCGACCTTTGGTGTGCGCCCCGGCAGGTGCTGGGCGGATGCACCCAACTCTCTTCCAACAAAGGATTTCTAGTGGTCTACGCAATCGTGCGCGCCGGTGGGCGGCAGGAGAAGGTCGAAGTCGGCACGGTCGTCGTGCTCGACCGCATCGCAGCCGACAAGGACGGCAACATCCAGCTCGTTCCTGTGCTGCTGGTCGACGGCGACACGATCACCCACGACGCCAAGGCGCTCGCGAAGGTGACTGTCACCGCTGAGGTCGTCGGCGACGAGCGTGGCCCGAAGATCGTCATCCAGAAGTTCAAGAACAAGACCGGGTACAAGAAGCGCCAGGGTTTCCGCGCCGACCTGACCCGCGTCAAGATCACCGGCATCAAGTAAAGGATCCCGAGAGATGGCACACAAAAAGGGCGCTAGTTCGACCCGCAACGGTCGCGACTCGAACGCGCAGTACCTCGGCGTCAAGCGCTTCGGCGGCCAGGTCGTCAAGGCCGGCGAGATCATCGTGCGTCAGCGCGGCACCCACTTCCACCCCGGAGCCGGCGTCGGCCGTGGCGGCGACGACACCCTGTTCGCTCTCGAAGCCGGCGCGGTCGAGTTCGGCCACAAGGGTCGCCGCAAGGTCGTCAACATCGTCCCGGTGGCGTAGCCCGCAAATAGATCTCGATACGCCGCTTCGCGGCTACTCGATCACCGAGTGAG
>CAZCEE010000204.1:0-4819 GCA_964497165.1 uncultured Schumannella sp.
TACTTCGCGAACGGGTACGGGTAGCCGAACTTCTCTTCGTAGTACGCGAAGCCCTTGCGGGTGATGTCGAAGATGTAGTCGGCGTCGAGGTACTGCATGAGCGACTTGCGGGCGTACACCCCGAGCGGGATGACGCGGCCGCTGCTGCTGGTGAGCTCCGAATGAACCGCCTCGTACGGTCCGGCGACGATCGCGGTGATGTAAGACGAGATGCGCGGCGTCGTTTCGAAGGCGAACACCGTCTTGCCGTCGGTCGCCTCGGGCGACGGGGTGGGGGAGTTGGAGACGACGACCCAGTTGTCGGGCGCGGTGACCGTGAAAGTGAAGGTCGCCTTGAGGTCGGGCTGCTCGAAGACGGCGAACACGCGCCGGCTGTCGGGCACCTCGAACTGCGAGTAGAGGTACACCTCACCGTCGACTGGGTCGACGAAGCGGTGCAGGCCTTCGCCCGTGTTCGTGTACGCGAAGTCGGCGTCGACGACGAGGGTGTTCGCTGCCGCGAGCCCCGAGAGTGCGATGCGCGCGCCGTCGGCGGTGGCGACATCCAGCTCGGTGCCGTTGAGGGTGATCGCGTGCACCTTCGCCGTGAGGGCGTCGATGAACGTCGCAGCGCCCTCGGTGGCGTCGAAGACGACGGTTGTCGTCGACCGGAAGGTCTCCGGCCCGGTGGTCAGATCGAGCTTGACGTCATACGAGGTGACCGAGACGAGCGACTCGCGCTCCTGGGCTTCGACACGGGTGAGGTTCTCTCCAGGCATCCGTCCACGATACGGGAGGGCAGTGACGCGGGTGCCCTTCAGGGCGCGATGTAGGCGAGCACCGGGTCGACCACCTGGATTCGCACCGCGTCGCCTTCGCGCAGCGAGACGGGCGTGGCCAGCCGGGCCGAGATCCGGATGCCGGGGTCGGCGACGAGGTCGAGGTCGACGAGGGCGTCGTGCCCGAAGTAGTCGACCGAAACCACCCGCGCGGGTGTCCCCGGCCCCTCCACGAGCTGCACGTGTTCCGGTCGGATCAGCACCGTGACCGATCCGACAGCGGAGTCCACGAGCCGCAGGTCGCCGAGCGCTGTCGTCACGCGCGTTCCGTCGGCCCGACCGGGGAGCACGATCGCTTCACCGACGAACTGTCCGGTCCACAGGTCGACCGGACGCTGGTAGACCTCCTCGGGCGCGCCGATCTGCCGCACTCTGCCGTCGTTCAGCACGATGAGCCGGTCGGCGATCGAGAGCGCCTCGGTCTGATCGTGGGTGACGAGGATCGCGGTCGTTCCGGTCTCGGCGAGAGCCCGCCGGACCTGCTCGCGGACGGCTCCCCGCAGCGTCGCGTCGAGCGCCGAGAACGGCTCGTCGAGCAGCACGACTTCCGGCGACGGCGCGAGGGCACGGGCGACGGCCACTCGTTGTGCTTGGCCGCCGGAGAGCTGGTGGGGGAATCGGCCCGCCAGCCCGGGCAGTTCGACGAGTTCGAGCAGTTCGTCGACCCGCCGACTGCGGCGGTCGGGCCGGCTGAGCCCGAAGGCGACGTTCTGGCCGACGGTCAGCTGCGGAAACAGTGCGCCGTCTTGCGGAACGAGTCCGACTCGGCGGCGCTCCGGTGGGACGCCGTGGAGGTCGCGACTGCCGGATCGGATGGTGCCGCTTACCGTGCGGTGCAGCCCGGCGATGCAGCGCAGCAGCGTGCTCTTGCCGCTTCCGCTCGGTCCGAGTACCGCGCCGAGCGTTCCCGCCTCGATCCGGAGCGAGACATCGTGCAACACGCGCTTGCGGTCACGGCCGTCGCCGACCTCGGCGCTCAGCGAATCGATGATGAGGCTCATGCGCGGTCTCCAGAACGGGCGAGGAAGAAGGCGGGGATGCTCGCGACGATCACTAACGCGATCGCATACGGGGTTGCGGCTCCGTACGCCGCGATGGCGGTCTTCTGCCACAGTTCCGTCGCGAGGGTTTCGACACCGATCGGTCGCAGCATCAGCGTCGCGGGCAACTCCTTCATCGCGGTCACCGCGGCGAGCAGTCCGCTGGCGGCGATTCCCGGAATCGCGATCCGCGCCGTCACGCGCCACCAGGTGGCGAGGCGCCCGAGCCCGAGCGTGCGGGCCGTGTCTTCGAGCGCCGGGGGAACATGCCGGATTGCGGAGCGGGAAGAGCCGAGTGCCTTGGGAAGGAAGAGCACCCCGTACGCGAAGACCAGGGCGAAAACCGTCTGATAGAGCCCAGGGGCGATCGCGAGCGTGAAGAAGACGAGCGAGAGCCCGACGACGACGCCGGGCACGACGTGTCCGAGGTAGGCGACCGACTCGAGTGCGCTGCCGACGAACGTGCGGTAGCGCGCAGCGAGGGTCGCGATCGGCAGGGCCAGTAGCACCGCCACCGCGGCACCCGCGAGCCCGAGTCCGAGAGTCGATGCGGTGCTCTCCGCGAGCCGTGGCCAGTCGAAGCTGGGATCCACGCCGCGGGTGAGCCGTATCACGAGAGCGCCGAGGGGGATCCCGATCGAGACCGCAGCGACGACGACGAGTCCCGCGATCGCGGCAACCCGAGCGCGCGCCCCGGGGATGATCTCGGTCGGCTCGGCTCCCGCCGCGGCCACCGCTCGCGCGGCGCGTCGCCGCATGAGCTGTTCAGCGGCGACGAAGACGAAGGCGAGTGCGACGAGCACGGCGGACAACGCCGCGGCGAGCACGCGATCCAGGCTGCCCTCGAAGGCGGCGTGCACGCCCCAGGTGAGCGTCTGGTACCGCAGGAGCGAGACTGCGCCGAAGTCGGCGAGCGTGTAGAGCGCCGCCAGGAGGGCGCCCGCGGCGGCGGCCGGTGCGATGCGGGGGAGTGTCACTCGCAGGAGGACGTGTGCCGGGTTGGCGCCGAGCGTGCGGGCGGCGTCCGCGTACCGCGAGTCAGCCATGGTCAGGGCGGCCGCCACGGGCAAAGTCACATAGGGGGCGCACGCGAGCGTCAACACGGTGGCGGTCGGCCAGAACCCGGAGACCCCGGGCCACGTCGCGACCCACGCGAAGGCTGCGACGTAGGACGGGATCGCGAGGGGGAGGGTCGCGAGCGCCCGCCACAGCCCTGGCGCCGGGAGCTTCAGCCGGGTGATGGCCCACGCGGTGGGGACGCCGATCAGCAGGCAGCCGACAGCGACGGTCACCGAGAGCAGGAGCGAGTTGGCGGCGAGTTCGAACGTGCGGGCGCGCAGCAACGACGCGATCAGCCGGTCCCCGTCGGATTGCGACAGCCGAAGTACGAGATAGCCGAGCGGGATGGCGGCGACGAGCGCCGGGACCGTCGCGGCGGCGACCAACATCGCGGGAGGGCGACGGAGCGTCCTCCCGCGCTGCGGGACATCACGGGTGAGTGTCAGAGCAGGCCGACCTTCTCCAACAGGGCGATCGTGCCGTCGAGGTCCGCCAGGTCGGCGAAGTCGAGCTCCGGGCCGCGGATGTCATCGAGCGCGGGCGCGTCCGTCGGGGACGGGCCGCCGGGGACGACCGAGTACTCGGTGGTCTGCGACACGAAGTAGTCCTGCCCTTCGACCGAGAGCAGGTAGCGCACGAATGCGAGGGCATTGGCGTCGTCGGACGAGGAGGCGAGGATGCCGGCGCCCGTGACGTTGACCAGTGCGCTCGCGGTGCCGGGCTCGCCGTAGCGGAGCTGCGCGCGCATGTTCTCCGCGCCGACTTCGGCGGCCTGCTGGAACCAGTAGTAGTGGTTGATCAACCCGACATCGATCGCGCCCGTGTTGACGGCTTCGAGGATGGCGCCGTTGCGAGGGAAGAGCTGCACGTCATTGGCGACGAGACCCCGCAACCAGGCCTCGGCGGTGTCTTCGCCTTCGAGGACGCGAAGTGCCGTGACGAACGACTGGAAGGATGCGTTCGTCGGAGCGATGCCGACCTGGCCACGCCAGCGCGGGTCGGTGAGGTCGAAGACGTTGGTCGGCACCTCGTCCTCGGTCAGCTCTTCGCCGTCGTAGGCGATGACGCGTGCGCGCCCGGTGAGGCCGACCCAGGTGCCGTCGGTCGAACTGTATTGCGGATCGACGGTGTCGGTGATGTCGGCGGGGAGTTCGGCGAGCAGGCCCGCAGCGCTCAGTGCGCCGAGCGCGCCCGGCTCTTGCGAGAGGAACACCTGGGCGGGAGTGCGATCACCCTCCTCGAGGAGCTGGGCGGCCATCTCGATGCTGTTGGCGTAGCGCACCTTGACGGTGATCCCGGTCTCCGCTTCGAAGGCATCGAGCAACGGGCCGACCAGCTCTTCGTCGCGACCCGAGTACACGACGAGGGACCCCTCGTCGGTGTCGGGTGTGCCGGGGCTCGCCGAGCAGCCGGCGAGGATGAGGGCAGCCGTGATCGCCGCGAGGGCGATCGTCGGGCGCGGTGAACGCATAGCGGTAGAGACCTTTCGATGGGAGGGTGCGCGAGAGCGCGACAAGGTAAGGCTACCCTAATTACACCGAACCGACTACTCGCCCGGCCCGCCCCGCGAATCGCTCAGACGGCGACGGTCTCCCGCACCCGGGCCGACGGCTCGGGAGCGCTCAGCACGTCTTCGACATCCGTGATCGCGTCGCGCAGCAGGGCGACGAGCAGCGTCTCGGGGTCGTCGACGCACGCCTCCGCGATGCCCGTCACCGCGAGTGTGACGGCGGCGGCACACCCGGAACGCCGCAGGTCGCGCTCGCGCACCGGATGCCGGCGCAGGTGATTCTGTGCCCACTCTTCGGCCAGCGGCGCCGAGTCGAGGGCCGCGCGCGCGGTGGCGCGCAGCTCAGGGCTCCCGCCAGCGGGGAGCAGCTCGGGAAGAGCGAGCAGAGCGCC